>CAZXCO010000081.1:0-1860 GCA_964639095.1 uncultured Solibacteraceae bacterium | reverse complement strand
TTATTTTCTTTTCGGACGGCGGCACAGTGCGCTCGAAAAGAAACCGGCTTCCTCGCAGGGGTGAACGAAAGCCGCCGCTTAGAACGGAACGTCGTCGTCTGTAATGCCCTGCCCGAAATCGTCGTGCGCCGGAGCCGCGGCTCGCGAAGCGCTGTCGCGCGGCTGTGAAACCGGCTGCTGCGAATATTCATCGGCGCCGCGCCCGCCGCCCTGGTTGCTCAGGAGGATGACATCGTCGGCCACCACTTCCGTGGCGTAGACCTTCTTGCCGTCTTTATCTTCGTAGCTGCGTGTCTGTAGGCGGCCCTCAACATAGACCTGCTTGCCCTTGGTCAGGTAGTTGGCGAGATTCTCGCTGCGCCATAAAACTACATTCGACCAGTCGGTCTCTTCCTTCCACTCTCCCGAATCCTTGTCTTTCCATCGCCGGTTGGTGGCGACCGAGAAGCGGGTGACTGCCGCTCCGCCGGGCGTGAATTTCGTTTCGGCGTCTCGCCCGAGATGCCCGATCAGAATAACTTTATTGACACTGCGCGATGCCATATAACCCTGCACTGTAGCACAGGGGCGAAACACAGGCGCCGCGGCGGGGAATGCGGATTTCGATAACCAAACATCTGTTTTCATTCATACATCCGCTAACCTGATAAAGAGTTCCAGCATGTACGTTCACAATCATTCAGGGCCGCCGGCAGGTTGCGCAGAGCGCAGCCGGCGCCACATGGTTCAATGGCTTGCCGGCTCCTACACAGTGGCTTTGCGTTTGCGATACTAACTACATATGTATTCGATCAGATCGCTGTCCGGAGTCTTTTCAACAGCCGCATCGTTTGTTGTTGCCGGCTTTCTCGTGCACGGACTGGCGGCTGCCGACCGGCCGGCGCCGGAGGTCCGCACGGTGGAAGAGATCGTCGCGAAAGTGAACGGCGAGATTATCACGCGTGGCGAACTCGACAAGCAGCACCGCGAAATCCAGGCTGAGCTGCAGCAGCAGGGGCTCTCGGGTCCGGCGCTGCAGGATGCCGTGAAACAGAGAGCCGCCGACGCCCTCCGCGATCAGATCGATCAGTTGCTCCTGGTGCAGAAGGGCAAGGAACTGAACATCAACGTGGACGCGGATGTAAACCGAAGGCTGGCCGAGATTCAGTCTCAGAGCAAGGAAGCCGACCCGGAGAAGTTTCATACATGGCTGCAGCAGCAGACCGGAGAGACCTTTGAAGATTTCAAGCTGCAGGTGAAAAACCAGCTCCTCACCCAGCGGGTGCTCAGCGAAGAGGTTTATCGCAACGTTGTCATTCCGCGAACGGAGGTCGAGAAATATTACAACGAGCACAAGAAGGAGTTCGTGCGGCAGGAGACGGTCCAGTTGCGCGAAATTCTGGTGTCGGTGGGTGACGGAAGCCCGGATAAGGTGAATGCCGCGGAGAAGAAGGCAAAGAACCTCGTCGATCGCGCGCGCAAGGGTGACGCGAAATTCGGGGATCTGGCACGGCAGTATTCCGACGCGCCCACCGCGACGTCCGACGGCATGCTGGGAGCCTTCAAACGGGGCGATCTGGCGAAAGATATCGAAGAGGTTGTCTTCAAGCAGGCGAAAGGGTACATCACCGATCCCATTCGCCGGCCGGCCGGCTTCGAAATCTTCCGCATTGAAGACCACTTCGCCGCGGGCCAGGCCACCCTGGACGAAGTCCAGGACGAAATCATGAACAAGCTGATGGAGCCGCGCGTGGGCCCGAAGGTCCGGACGTATCTGACTCAACTGCGGCAGGATGCGTTCCTGCAGATCAAATCGGGCTATGTGGACAGCGCCGCCGCTGCGGGGAAGGACACGACCTGGCAGGATGCCGCGCAGCTCAA
>CAZXCO010000080.1:0-3751 GCA_964639095.1 uncultured Solibacteraceae bacterium | reverse complement strand
TTCGCGATCAGATGAGAAACAAGTTTCAGGAGTTACAGAATGAGTGAGAAGAAAAATTCTTTAGTACAGGTGTACGATCCTGCGATGTGCTGCTCGACGGGAGTCTGCGGACCGTCGATCGATCCGGCCCTCGCCCGCTTCGCAGCCGATCTCGACTGGATCAGCCGGGAGGGAGCGGAAGTCGAGAGATTCAACTTTTCCCAGGAACCATCTGCTTTCGCATCGAATGCAATCGTTCGGACAACTCTGAATGAGCATGGCCCGGATTGCCTCCCTATGGTTTTAGTGGACGGCCTGGTTGTGTGTCAGGGCAAATATCCCTCTCGCGCAATGCTGGCGAAGCTTCTGGGCCTTGAGATGCCACTGGTGATGCCCCATCTGACGGTCCTTAAAGATCAAGGGTGTTGTTGATGAGCAGTGGGGTTGTCGGAGACAGCCCTGCTCGGGTACTCCTGTTTACCGGGAAGGGCGGCGTCGGCAAAACAACACTCGCCTGTGCAACCGCTGTTCAACTGGCGGACAGCGGAAAACGGGTACTCCTCGTCAGTACCGATCCGGCTTCAAATCTTGACGAGGTTCTCGAAACGCGACTTGTGGGTTCTGAAGGATCGGCCACGAGGCCAGTTCCTGTAAACCACGTCGCGAATCTGTGGGCATTGAATGTTGACCCCGATGCAGCTGTTCATGGCTACCGGGAACGGGCTATCGGCCCTTACCGCGAGCTGTTACCTGAGAGTGCGATCGCGAGCATGGAAGAGCAGATGGCCGGCGCTTGCACCGTCGAGATTGCCGTATTCGATGAGTTCACCCGATTACTCGCCGACACATCTGCGACGGCGCAGTTCGACCATATCGTTTTCGATACTGCTCCGACGGGACACACCTTGCGATTACTGAAATTGCCCGCCGCCTGGACCGCGTTCATTGCCTCGAATTCAACGGGTACTTCATGTCTCGGTGCTCTGTCAGGTCTTACCGCTCAACGGCACCTCTACGAAGCGAGCCTGGCTGCTCTGCGGGATTCTCATGTTTCCACCGTGATCCTGGTCAGCCGGCCTGAGGGGAGCGCGCTTCGCGAGGCCGAACGGACTCGTTCTGAGCTCGCCGAGAGTGGAGTCACAAACGTCCGGCTGGCTCTGAACGGGATCTTTCGAACTGCGAATCGCGCCGACGATCTTGCGCTTCAGTTTGAAAGACGGATGACCAATTCCCTGGACAAGCTTCCAGCCGGTTTGGCAGGCCTCGAACGCTCAAGCGTTCCCATGGCAGCCTTTTCTCCGATCGGGGCGGCGCGGCTTAGACAGATTTTCTGTCCAGCCGCTGCTACCGATGTTGAGAATACTCTGGCCTCACCGCTTTCGGGGCTCCCGCAGACGTTCAATGACCTGCTCGATCGGCTTGAGGCGCCCGGCAAAGGTGTCATCCTGATCATGGGAAAGGGCGGTGTCGGGAAAACGACATTCGCCGCGGCAATTGCCGGCGAGTTGGCACGACGCGGGCATCGGGTGCATTTGACGACAACGGACCCGGCAGGCCATGTTGCAGATGCGCTTGCCGAGCCCGTGCCTGGGCTCACCATAAGCCGTATTGACCCGCATCAGGAGGTGATCCGTTATTCCGAAGAAGTAATGAGAATCGCGGGACAGGGTTTGGATGATGCGGGGCGAGCTCTTTTGAAAGAGGATCTGCGTTCACCATGCACCGAAGAGATCGCGGTGTTTCGAGCCTTCGCGGAGCACGTGAGCAAGGGGGAGCAAGGATACGTCGTGCTGGACACTGCTCCCACCGGACACACGCTCTTGCTGCTGGATTCGGCTCAGGCCTACCACCGCGAGGTTGCGCGAAACTCGGCGGGGGCCCCCGAATCCGTTCAAAAGCTGTTGTGCCGCTTGCGGGACCCGAACTTCACGCGGGTAATCATCGTGACGACTCCAGAGGCGACGCCCGTGCATGAGGCGGCGCGACTTCAGGCCGATCTCAGGCGCGCCGGGATCGAGCCGTTCTGGTGGATCATCAACCAATCGCTTTCAGCAGTGACAACGGCCGACCCCATTCTTCGAGCCAGGGCAAACAGCGAATTGGCATTTATAGAAGAGGTGCGACGCTGTCATAGCGCTCAAGTCACGGTCGTGCCGTGGATAGCTGGTGACGTATTGTGAATCTGGAGTGAGGCTAAGCGGAAACGCGGAGCCGGCCTGCTGACCGAATCGGGAATGTTTACCGCCTTTGGCGAAAGCGAATCCGTTCGACGCGATAAAACGAGCCGGTCCCAACGCAACTGTCTCGATTCCATCGCCGATCTTTACCGACAGGTGGGTTCCGACCATAACTCCGCGGGTCGGATTGGTGACATCTTCGACTGTCCCTTGATAGTGGTTTCGGTCGAAGGATTGTACATTCGCATGTTTCGCTGCACACCGTGCCCCCGAAGCGAGCAGACAAGACGCCGCCAGGAACGCGCCTGTAACAAGACTGAGCGACTTAATCGGCAACGCCATAGAACCTTCTTTCACGCTGTACGAAACAACTCAGGAATCACTTGTGGTCGAGGCGAAGCCTTCCTTTTCGTTCCGCAGATCCTTTCGGGGCATCAACAGGACCGGAACGCGACACATCGCCTGAAATGCCGCCGGGCGAGTTCTGAGGTCCATTGCTTGAATATCGTGAGTATTGTCTGGAGCGCCGATCAAACACTAACTACTCCGCACGGAGAACAGCGAATGATGTCGTATGTTTCGCTGCTCAGTCTGCCGATCAGGCCGGGTGAGCGGCCTCTTGCGATAACCAGCAGCTCGGCGTTGAAAGCGCGCACTGCTTCACCCAGGGCGTCCGGTGCCGGTCCGTCGAGGATTGCGATTTCCGGTTTGACCTGGAGCGCCGACACGAGGTTTCCCAGACGTTCCTCGGCACTTCGTATCGCCTCGTCCCGCCCTTTCGGCGGGTAGATGGCTTCAGGCTGCGTCAGCAGGATCGCGTGCGCCACGATCAGTTCGGCCTGAAAGTCGGCGGTGAACTCCGCTGCCCAGGACAAGGCCCTTGCCGCCTCCGGCCCGGACCTCAGTCCGCAAATTACACGCCGCCAGATTCCAGGACCGCTCTCCACCGGCTTGAACTGACGCGCCTCGGTCCATACGGGACATGCTGCGTCGCGTAGAACCTTTGCCGCAACCGACCCGAGTAATAGCCGGCGAATCGGCCCAAATCCGTGGGTCGGCATGAGGATGAGGTCGGCCTTGATTTCAGTCGCAAGATGCACGATTTCATGCGCGGGATCGCCGACTCGCATGACCCGGTTGACAGGAATCCCCTCCAGACCAGCGCCGGCGAACATCTCCAGTTGGTTTTTGCGGCGTCCGCTCTGCTCCGCAACAGCACCTTCCCAATCCTTCTCTCCAATCCCGAGGCGTTCGACTGCCGTCAACAGCAAAGGGATTTCATCAACGTGAAGGAGCGTTAGTTCAGACCGACAGTGCCGCGCCAGGATGCCGGCTTGAAGGACTGCCGCGTGGCTTGCTGGCGAAAAATCCACCGGGACCAGGATCTTCGAAAGATGCAGCACACCCTGAAGTGGCATTTACCCCGCCACGGAAATCCTTTTCAATTCATATTGGGGCCCGGCACCTGCGCGATTTCACGCATTCCAGGTCTTCAGCGCTCGGCAAGAGTGACCCAGTAGTGCTCGTTTAAACTGACCCATGCTGAGAACGAGAAGAGACGCGTCGGCATTATCATCCACGCCGCAGGCGTGCGG
>CAZXCO010000079.1:0-1609 GCA_964639095.1 uncultured Solibacteraceae bacterium | reverse complement strand
CATCGTGTAGTTCTGCTCCACGCCGAAGCCCTCTTCGTAAAGATTCGCAATACCGGTTTCGGCCGGCGCGTCGCCCTGATCGGCCGCGCGCTGGTACCACTGTGAGGCCTCCGCAAAGTTCTGCTGCACGCCCCAGCCCTGCTCCGATCTCAGGCCCAGGCGGAACTGCGCCTGCGCATTTCCCTGTGCAGCGGCGAGTTGAAACAGCCGCCACGCCTCCGCAATGTCTTTTTCCACGCCGAGGCCTCTGGCATACATCGTCCCCAGATTGAATTCGGACGCAGCCTCACCCCGGTCAACGCCGGCCTGGAACTCGCGAACGGCTGTCGCATAGTCCTTGTTGTGAAGCGCCTCCACGCCGGCCGCTGTATCGGCCATTGCGAATGGCGAAGATCCGAAAAAGAGAAGCCCCCCGACGAGTCCGGTCCCGGCGACGTTTCGTATATTCAGCATTTCTCCCCCTTGAGAAGCCGATTTACGTTTCTTTACGATCGCAACTGTACTCTTCCGAAACCCCAAATGCAAGCCCCATGTAAAAGTTTGTAAGCCGATTTACCTCGGAAGGCCGGATGCTCTTCTCGCGGCATGGACAAGAAACTTCAAGGAAAGCGCATCGCGATTCTGGCGACGCACGGCTTCGAGCAGGTGGAGCTTCTCGATCCGCGCAAGCCCTTGACGAAGAGGGCGCGAAGACGCAGGTGATCTCACCGGAGAAAGGCAAAATCAAAGGCTGGGACAGGAAGGAATGGGGCAGGGAAGTGGATGTCGATCTGGCGCTCGATTCCGCCCGTGCCGCGGATTTTGATGCGCTGCTGCTGCCGGGCGGCGTGATGAATCCGGACAAGCTGCGAATGGTTCCGGCGGCGGTTCAATTCGTCCGGGAGTTCTTTGCAGCGGGCAAGCCGGTGGCGGCGATTTGTCACGGTCCCTGGATGCTGGTGGAGGCCGGCGCGGTTCGCGGCCGTACACTGACCTCGTGGCCTTCGCTCAAGACCGACATTCGCAATGCGGGCGGTAACTGGGTGGATGAAGAAGTCGCTGCGGACAACGGCCTGGTGACCAGCCGGAAGCCGGACGATATCCCGGCGTTCAACCGCAAGATGATAGAAGAATTTGCCGGAGCCCGGGTAACGGCCCGTTAGGCTGCCCGCCTACTTCTCGTTTTTTGCGGACTCGGCGAAAACCGATTTCGACATGTAGTTGACGATCTTGGCTTCGTTCCGCGCGGTTTCGTAGTAGGCCGTTTTGAGCAACTGGTCCTTGCGGCTGAGCAGGGTTTCCCGGATACTCTGCTGCACCCGGGGATCGTTCAGATCCCGCTGACCTGCGGGTTCCTTCGAGATCATCTTGAGGATCCGGTATCCCTCCGTCGTGCGGAAGACTGGCGACAACTGGCCGGGCTGCAGGGACAGCACGAGCTTTCTCAGCTCCGGCGGCGTTTTGTCCAGCGAAGACACCGGAAGAAATCCCAGATCGCCACCATTGGGAGTCGTCGCGGGATCTTCCGAGTAGCTCTGCGCAACCATCGCGAAATCCTCGCCCTGCTTCAGCCGGGTCTCCAGAGCCTGGATTTTGCGGCGGGCTTCTTCGTCGTTTTTCGCCTTGTCGT
>CAZXCO010000078.1:0-3435 GCA_964639095.1 uncultured Solibacteraceae bacterium | reverse complement strand
GCACCGCGCCCGCTTACGCGCGTTCTTTCAGAAGCGCCTTGGCGTATTTCAGAAATGTATACAACGCCGCCATCCAGGCGATTGCCAGTCCCTGCACTCCATCCAGAAAGCCGCGCTGGATCACATACGCCCGGAAAAATGTCCACCCCGGATCCAGCAGCAGACGCAGCATGGACGCGGGTTTCCCGCGCGCCGCCACCTCCTTCGCCGCAAGGGAAGTGTACCGGTCGAGTGTTCTCAAGTGTTGTGAAAGTGAAGCGCACGTGTAGTGCAGCAGGTCCCCTTTCAATTCTCCGACGACGCCCGCGACCCGGACGCTCTCGTGAACGTACTCGCCCACCCACGTGCCTTTCCGCCGGTCGTAGAGGCGCACCTTCCTGTCCGGATACCAGCCGCCATGGCGAATCCACCGCCCCAGATAGTGGGCAAGGCGCGGGAAGGAATAACCATCGCACTGCGCGCCGGCCTGCTTCAGCCGAAGAATCTCGCCGGCGAGTTCCGGCGTGACCGACTCATCCGCATCGAGCGAAAGAATCCAGTCGTTCGCCGCCGCGGCAGCCGCAAAATTCTTCTGCGCCGCGTAACCACGCCACGGCTCCTCGATTACCCGCGCGCCGAGCCGAGCCGCGATTTCCTTCGTCGCGTCGTGCGATCCGCTGTCGACCACCACGATCTCGTCGGCGCACCCCAGGCTCCCGATGGCACGGCCGATATTGCGCTCCTCGTTGAGAGTGACAATCGTGGCGCTGATTCGCATGAATCAATCGATAATGGGCGCCACCGAGAAACAAAGCAGGAACACGACAAGGGCCAGAATTCCCAGCCTCGTGCGCAGGCCGCCGATCTGCGATTCATCGTAAACCGGCGGGTGCTTCCGCGCGAAGAAGAACAGGAGGACGGCCCACAGCCACCAGCCATTCCAGAGCTTTCCCATCGGCAGCAGCGCCACGAGAAAGACCTGGGTGATCCATTTGTGGGAGCGTCCGAGCAGCGAGTACACGATGTGCCCGCCGTCCAGTTGACCAACCGGAAGAAGATTGAGCGCCGTCGCGAACATTCCGACCCAGGCCGCCCGCGCTACCGGATGAAGATAGATGTCGGCCGCCGGCACTCCGGGAAAAACCAGCCGCTCGACCATCCATTGCAGCGCCGGAGCGCCCATCTGAATCGTTCCCTGATGATTGATACCCGGAATCACCTTCGAAAGCGCCAGGCCCACGCCGAGGGCCGGAATGAGAAACACGAACCCGGCAAGCGGCCCCGCTACGCCGATATCGAAAAGGACCCGCTTGCTGTAGATCGCCGAGCGGATGCGGATGAACGCCCCCAGAGTGCCGGTAAAGGGAGTTGGCGCGGGCAGAAAGAACGGCAGTGTGGCGTCCACCCCGTAATACACGCACGCGATGTAGTGCCCCAGTTCATGCGCCATCAGGATCGTCAGCAGCGTGAGTGAAAACGGCAGCCCCGAGAGGAACAGCCGCAGACTGCCGAGCCCGACTGTAAAAATGTCGAGATCGCGCTCGAGGTCGAAAAACGGCAGATTGTGATCGAAGTTGTATTGCATGTGCGCGCCGACCAGAGTGGTCGTGAACAGCGTCAGCACAAGCAGCAGCAGATGGAGCCACAGACGCGTGCCCGGAGCTTTCCAGGAACGAGGTTCCGGGGGCGCGAAGCGGGTTTGCTCCGTGCGCTCCAAAGAATGCGCGATTTCAGGAAGGCGTGTTTCGCCGGCGCTTTCGATCAGGTCTTCTGGAAACACAAGCAAGGGCCGCCGCCGGCACGCGGACAGAGGCCTGTTTCTACTGTAACGTCTGCAGTTCTTTTCCGGGCTTGAAGCGCACGGCCTTTCCAGGCGGAATCGATACTTCAGCTCCGGTCCTCGGATTGCGCCCGATGCCTGTTTTGCGCGGCTTCACCGTGAATACGCCGAACCCCCGGAGTTCGATGCGATCCCCATGCTCCAGCGCGCGCTTCATCTTTTCGAACACCGTCTCGACGGCCATTTCGGCCTTCGTCTTGGTGATGCCTGTCTTGTTGACCACTTCGTTAATGATGTCGAGCTTGATCAAACGCGCCTCCCCCTGTGACTTGAAACGAGCTGCAATTTCTGAGTCAAACCAATGATAGAATTAGGGTTATCTCGATGTCAAGCAAGATGGAGTCTGGCCCGGCCGGCCATCGCGCTGTCAACCCCGAACCGGCCCGCATCGACCCCCGGCTTTATCGGCGCACCTGCGCGCAGTTCACCACCGGAATTACCGTCGTCACAACCCTCGACAGCCACGGCCATCCGCATGGAATGACCGTCAATTCGTTCTCGTCGGTCTCGCTCGACCCGCCGCTGGTACTCGTCAGCGTCGATCTCCGGAACGCCATTCTGGGGCACTTTATTTCGACTTCCTGGTTTGCGATCAATGTCCTCGCCGAGCATCAGGAAGACCTCTCGCGGCGCTTCTCCAGTGCGGCGGAAAATCGCTTTCTGGGTCTGGAATGGAGTGCCGGCATCTCCGGCGCACCTCTTCTGGAGGGAGTTCTGGCTCAACTGGAATGCGCCGTCGTCCGGACTTTCGAGGCAGGCGACCACACAGTACTCATCGGAGAAGTGCGAAGCGCGAGCCATCGGCAAGGCAAGCCGCTGGTCTACTTCGACAGCGCTTACCGCCATCTCCGCTGACGCGGCCTGCTTCCCAGGACTCAGAACGTTAGCCGTCAGAACGTATACAGCGGAACGCCGGGAGCCGGCGCGGGCTCATCTCCCTCGCCAGCGCCTACGGTCACCGCTTCAGGCTGGTGGACCGGCCGGTAATAGATGCCGGTATCGCCGAGATAGATATCGAGATCCGACGGCCGCGGCAGCACGCCCTGAATCAGCGCCTCCGAAAGCGGATCCTCGATGTACTTCTGCAGAGCCCGCCGCAACGGCCGCGCGCCGTAGCTCCGGTCGCCGCACGTCTTTTCCAGAATGTACTTGGCAGCGTCGTCATTCAGCCGGATCCGGATCTGCTTCGGTTCGAGGTTCTTGTTGATCTGATCCACCAGCAGGTGCATGATCTTGATCAGATCGTCGTCGTTCAGCGACATGAAGAGAATAATGTCGTCCAGCCGGTTCAGGAATTCGGGATTGAACGCCCGTTTCACTTCACCGCGCACCTGATCTTCGACTTTCGACTGCTGTCCCTCAACCTGCGGCGCCTGGAATCCCAGGTGACCGCGCTTCTCGAGGAAACGCGCGCCCAGATTCGAAGTCATGATGATGATCGTGTTCTTAAAATCGATCTGGTTGCCCAGTCCATCCGTTAACTGCCCGTCTTCGAACACCTGCAGCAGGATGTTGAAGATGTCCGGATGCGCCTTTTCGATTTCGTCCAGCAGGATGATCGAATACGGCGAACGTTTCACCCGTTCCGTAAGCTGGCCGCCCTCTTCGTAACCGAC
>CAZXCO010000077.1:0-6199 GCA_964639095.1 uncultured Solibacteraceae bacterium | reverse complement strand
TGCCGGCGCTGGGAAGTCCGGAGAAGGGCATCTTGCGCGCCAGGAGATCGAGCTGGTCCTTGCCCTCCGGCAGCGTATGGGTCTGGCGGTCTTCGTCAAATTGCAGACGGTGCTCCAGATGCCGCATGAACTGGTATGCCGAAGCCAGCCGCGCATATTCCAGCGGCGATAGAAGCTCTTTGTCGCGCAGTCTCGAAAGGGCCAGCAGAGTGCCGCCGTGGCGAACCCACGGCTCGCGGCCGCCGTGCAGCCGCTGCAGACACTGCACCAGAAACTCGATATCGCGAATCCCCCCGCGGGCGAGCTTGACATTGACGCCGGACGGCTTCGCCTGGCGCTGCCTGCCGCCGCGCAGTTTTTCGTGGATGCGCGCGCGCGTCTCCGAGACCGCCTCGATAGTGCGGAAGTCCGTGGTGGTCCTGTAAATCAGGGGCTCGACGAATTCGAGCAGATCGCGCCCCGGTTTCGGATCTCCGGCCGCGACCCGCGCTTTGATGAGCATCTGCAGTTCCCAGTCGCGTCCGCGGGAGGCATAGTAACGTTTCGCGCCTTCAAGGGAGTGGCAGATTTCACCGAAGCGGCCGTCGGGCCTCAGTCTCAGATCCACCCGGTAGCACGTGCCCTCCTGCGTGTACATGGAGAGCATGTCGGTCATGCGCGTGGCGGCGGCTTTGAAAAATTCTCCCGCCGCATCGCCGCCCGAATAGACAAACATCAGATCGATATCCGAGCTGTAATTCAGTTCGCGGCCGCCGAGCTTGCCGAGAGCGATCACGGAAAACTCGCCTCCTTCGGGCGCCATCCTCTCGCGGGCGAGTTCGCGGCGGACCGCGTGGCATGTGGCGTTCAGGATGGCGTCGGCCAGATTGGAAAGGTCTTCCGTGGTCTCGGAGACATCGGCGAACTGCAAAACGTCGCGCAGCAGGATGCGCAGCAGTTGCCGGCGGCGGAAGAGTGCGAGATCGGCGGCTTTCGGCATGCCATCCGCCGGCAGAGAGCCGGCCAGAATTTCTTCGTACTGGTCGGCGAGAAATCCGCGGTGGAGGTCGCTCGCCTGCGAAATCGCGATCAGCCACTCGGGAAAACGAATCACCGTATCGGCCAGAAAATGACTGTACGAGAAGATCGTCAGGGCGTAGCGCAGCGTGCGCGCATCTTCCGTGATCTCGCTGGCGGTTTCGGGAGCCTGCGCAATCAGGCGGTTCAGAAACCTGATCGCGTCATCCGGATTGGGAAGTGAGGGAAGCAGGGCGGATACATTGCGAATGACGACGGGGGAAAGCTTTCCGAGATAAACAAGTTCCGGCCGTGCCCGTGCAGGGTCGCCGAACTGAATCTCTTCCAGGAGGCTCGACACTACCTGAGATTATAGAGACAATCGCGCGAAAGCCAGCCGGCGTCCTCATGTATTACGATGGCCGTGGCGGCGACGCCACGCGAGGAAACATGACTGCAACAGAGAAGACGCTGCTGAACGAATCCGACTGGCTCGGAAAGGCATTCACCGGTTCCTGGACGGCGACGGCCGGCGGCACAGTCGACGTCGCGGAGAAGGCCACCGGGGCGCGCCTGACTACCGTCGGGCTGGCCGTGGCGGACGATGTTGCCGCGTCGGCGAGCGCAGCCGCGGAAGCGCAGGAGAAATGGGCCGCCATGCCGTATGAAGCCCGCGCCGGCATTTTCCGCAAGGCAGCCCGCATCGTCGATGAAAACGGCAAAGAGTTTGTCGAGTGGATCATCCGCGAGACCGGCGCCATCGCGGGCAAGGGAGACGTCGAGTTGCACATGGCGTCGGGGATTCTCAATCAATCCGCCGCCATGCTGACGGAACCGCAGGGCATCATGCTTCCGAGCAATCCCGGTCGAATGAGTTTCGCGCGCCGCGTGCCGCACGGCGTCGTCGGCGTCATCTCACCCTTCAACTTTCCGCTGATTCTCAGCATTCGCGCCGTGTCGCCCGCGCTCGCCACCGGCAATGCCGTGGTTCTGAAGCCCGACCTGCGCACGCCCGTCACCGGCGGATTTCTGATTGCCCGGATCTTCGAAGAAGCGGGCCTGCCCGCCGGATTGCTGCATGTCCTGCCGGGAGGTGCGGAGGCCGGCGAAGCGCTCTGCCGCGACCCGCGCATTGCCATGATTGCTTTCACCGGCTCGACGGCGAACGGCCGCCGCGTGGGCGCACTGGCGGGTGAACATCTGAAGCGCGTCTCGCTCGAGCTGGGCGGCAAAAACTCGATCGTCATTCTGGATGACGCCGATCTGGACGCTGCGGCCTCCAACGCGCGCTGGGGCGCCTGGCTCCATCAGGGCCAGATCTGCATGACGGCCGGGCGCATTCTGGTCCAGGAGAAGGTTGCGGCGCCATTTGTGGAAAGGCTGGTTAAGGTGGCCGAGTCCCTGCCCGTCGGCGACCCGAAGACGCGTAAGGTCGTACTCGGGCCCATCATCAACGAAACCCAGTTGAAGCGCGTGCACGGCATCGTGCAGGACACCGTCGCAGCCGGTGCACAGCTCAAAGCCGGAGGCACATACGAGGGATTGTTTTACCGGCCTACGGTGCTGGATGCGGTGAAGCCTGGAATGCGCGCCTTCGACGAAGAGATTTTCGGCCCCGTCGCCTCCGTGACCACATTCGCGAGCGACGATGAAGCGGTGGCTCTGGCGAATGAGACCGACTACGGGCTCTCCGCGGGCGTCATTTCCGGTTCGGTGACGCGCGCCCTCGCGCTCGGAAACCGCCTCAAAACCGGACTGCTGCACATCAACGATCAGACCGTCGCCGACGAGCCCCACGTTCCGTTTGGCGGACGCGGGACGTCGGGCAACGGCACGCGCATCGGCGGACCCGCCAACTGGGAAGAATTCACGCAGTGGCAGTGGCTGACCATCAAAGACAAGGCTACGGCTTACCCGTTCTGATGGCCTCCCCGTAGTACGGGCAGTACCAGAACGGCGATCCGCGCAGATCGATTGAGAATTTCTTAGCGACTCCCCACTGAAGTTCACGGGAGATCCCAATTCGACTCGCAGCGCTTTGTCTGATGGTCGCCGCCGCGCTGACTCAGACATTGGAAGGCGCACCGGACCCCGCAGACGATCCGGCGTATGCGCCACTCACACAGGCGTTCGACGCGCTGCGCCTGCACCGCTACGACGCCGCCATTTCTTTCTTCGAAAAGGCCGTCTCTCTTTCGCCCGGGCATCCTGATATCCGCAAGAATCTCGCCTATACGCTGCTGAAAATCGGCGAGGACGACGCTGCCCGCGCGCAGTTCGGCGAAGCCATGCGGCTCGATCCTTCCGACCTGCATGTCGCGCTGGAGTATGCATTCCTCTGCTACGAAGCGCGAGATGGAGAGGAAAATGACGCGCCCGCGCGCAGAGCGGAAGCGCGACGCATTTTCGACCGGATTCGCGGGACCGGCGATCCGGCTCTGCGCGCCACGGCGTCGCAGGCATTCGAAAATATCGACGCTCCACTGGCCGCCGGAATCGCGCGCTGGAAGGCTGCGCTGGCCGCGGCGCCTCCCACGTTCAGCGCTCTTCACGAGCTGGCACGGCTCGCCGAAGAGCGCGATGAGCTGGATCTCGCGGCCACAAGTTACCGGCAGGCTTTCCAGCTTCTGCCGGAGCGGAAATCCGTGCTGCTCGAACTCGCTCGCGTGGAAAAGGCGCGAGGCAATTCCGAGGGCGCCGTGGCGGCGCTTCTCGCCGCTTCCCGCGCCGCTGAAACCCGCACGGCGGAACTGGCGCGCGAGCAGCTTCCGGACCGCTATCCGTATGTGTACGAGTTCCGCGGCGCGATGGCTCTTGACCCTGGGAACGGGAATCTCCACCGCGAACTTGCGTTTCTCCTGCTCGCCATGTCGGAAAAGGGCCAGGCGACGCGCGAGGCGGCAGAGCAGGAGTTCCAGCAGATCGTTGACCAGTCGCCCGACGACTATGTCGCGGCCGCCCAACTCGGCCTGCTTTATCTCGCCGATCACCGCAACGCGCTCGCGATGCCTCTGCTGAACAGGGTGCTGGCGCACGCCGACGCGGCCACCGCCGCTCGTGTGCGCGCGGCGCTGGGGCAGCCGCCCCCGCTTGCGCAAAGGCAATCCGGTAACGCCGCGGGCCAGGTGGACACCGGCCCGCTCGCGATGGCGGAGCGAAGCTACAAGGCCGGCTTCCTCCCGGACGCGCGGCGCTATTTCCTCGCGGCCTACGAACAAAATCCGGGGGACGCTTCGATCGCCCTCCGGCTTGGCTGGACCAGCAACCTGCTGCATGACGACGGCGCGGCGCTGCACTGGTTCGACATCGCACGGCGCAGCCCGGACCCAGCCATCTCGACCGAGGCCGGCCGCGCCTATGCGAATCTCCGGCCGTCGGTCGAGCGCTTCCGCACGACCCTCTGGGCCTACCCGTTGTTTTCTTCGCGCTGGCGGGATCTCTTCGGTTATGGACAGTTGAAGACCGAAGCCAACTGGAAAAAGCTGCCGTTCCACCCCTATGTCTCTTTGCGGTTTGTCGGGGACGCGAGGCGCTCGACGGGGGGCGTTTCTCCACAGAGTCTTTCGGAAAGTGCGCTGATTCTCGGCGCCGGAGTCGCGACCCGATACTGGCGCGGCGCGATGGCATGGTTCGAAGCGGGAAGGGCCGTGAGCTACATAAACGGATCCACTACGGCGGACTATCGCGGCGGCATTTCCTGGGCCAGAACCATCGGCGCACCCCTCATGCCGGACAGCGGCGCCGCCGGGCACAGCGGATGGTTTTTCGAAACACTCGCCGACACAGTGTTCATCAGCCGCTTCGGCAACGACCTGCTCAATTATTCGCAGAACCGCACCGGATTCACCTCGGCGCTGGGCCCTTTCAGGATTCAGACATTCTGGAGCAACAATCTGACCTTCGATGTAAAAAAACAGTACTGGGCCAATTTCGCCGAGACCGGTCCCGGGTTCCGTTTCCATCCGCCGGGTGCGCCGCCTTCGCTCGCCGTCACCCTCGGAGTCGTGCGGGGAATCTATCTCCGGAACGAAGGCAATCCGCGCCGGCCCAACTTTGTCGACTTCCGGGCGGGAATCTGGTATGCGCTTACGAAATAGCGCACGGCTTGCAGTCCTGTTCGCCGCCGTCGCCACGCTGTGCCCAGCCGGTACGTTCGCCGTAATGGGCGGCTCGCCGGGATCCTGGCCTGCAATTCTGAGCGCCGCGGGCCACATCGCGGGCTCCGCCGCCACGGCCGACATTTTCGTCGCGCCGTCGGAATTCCCCGCATCAGCCGGTTGGAAGGAAAAGGTCGAACAGGGCGCGACGCTGGTCCTCGAAGGCTCTTCACCGCTCGCGTCGACTTTTGGATTCCGGCCCGGACCGGCCGTTCTCTCAGTTGTTCATCTTGTAGACGTTCACAATCCGAAGCTGCCGGTGATCTGGCAAAAGCCGATCGGGATTCCGCGCTACGAGATCCCACCGAACGCCCAGGTCTTCGCCAAAGACCGCTGGACGGGCGCGCCGCTCGTCGCGGGCCTGCGTTCCGGCAAGGGCGCCGTGCTCTGGGTCGCGACGAGTCCTGGACCGAACGGCTACGAGCGGTTCCCTTACCTGATGCAGGCGCTGTCGGATCTGGGCGTTCAACCCGCTTTCCGCAATTCCCGGCTCTGGGCCTTCTTCGATGACTCCTACCGGAGCCGCGCCGATCCCGACTATCTCGCGGCCCGCTGGCGCCTGGCCGGCATTGCCGCGCTCCATGTCGCCTCCTGGCATTTTTACGAGCGCGACACGGCGCATGACGAGTACCTGAAACACCTCATCGAAGCGTGCCACCGCCACGGCATTCTGGTCTACGCCTGGATCGAGCTGCCGCACGTCAGCGACGCTTTCTGGAATGAACATCCGGAGTGGCGCGAAAAAACGGCCCTCCTGCAGGATGCGCAGCTTGACTGGCGAAAGCTGATGAACCTGCAGAATCCCGACTGCGTGGCGGCCGTTCGTGCGGGCCTGAAGCAGTTGATCGAACGCTTTGACTGGGACGGGGTCAATCTGGCGGAGCTCTATTTCGAATCGCTCGAAGGCGCGGCCAACCCGGCGCGTTTCACGCCGATGAACGACGACGTTCGCCGGGAGTTCCGCGCTCTGGCCGGCTGGGATCCGATCGAGATCTGGGGCCGGCGCACGGATGCCGCGTCTCTCGCCCGCTTTCTGGACTTCCGCG
>CAZXCO010000076.1:0-17891 GCA_964639095.1 uncultured Solibacteraceae bacterium | reverse complement strand
GTCGCGGCCGGCGCCGGGCGGACAGCCGCACGCGAAGCGGGTCACCACCGCGGCGCTCGACTGAATCACGATTGAAATGGGTCATGTAATCGCGATCGATGGCCCCGCCGGGGCGGGGAAAAGCACCATTGCGCGCCGGCTCGCTGAAAAACTCGGCTATGTCTATATCGACAGCGGCGCCATGTACCGCGCCGTGGCGCTGTGGGCGCTTCGCCGGAATATCCCCCCGGACGATGCGCACAGGGTCGAGCAGCTCGCGCACGCTGCGGAAATCGAGCTTCTGCCCCTTCGGGTCGTGCGGCTGAACAACGAGGATGTCAGCGAAGCGATCCGCTCTCCTGATGTTTCGGTGGCGGCTTCCCGCGTCGCCGCGATCGGGGGCGTGCGGGCGGCACTCGTCGCCAAACAGAAGCACATGGCCGACCGCGCCAACGTGGTCATGGAGGGGCGCGATATCGGCACAGTCGTGTTTCCCAATGCCCGGGTCAAGATCTTTCTCGACGCCAGACCGGCAGAGCGCGTGCGGCGCCGGGCGGGAGAGCAGCCCGGCGTGCCGCCGGAGCGGCTTGCCGAGCAGATCGCCGAGCGCGACAGCCGCGACAGAAGCCGCACCGAATCGCCGCTGGTGCAGGCCCCCGACGCCATCTACCTCGATTCGACCGGCCTGACCCCGGATCAGGTGGAAGAAGAGATTCTGAAGGTGGTTCGGGCGCGCATTTCCAACGGAAGAGAAGAATAGCCGGGCGGCGTACGGCCCGCACCTCCAAGACCTTTTCAGCTCCCGTGCGTCTCATTAATCAGGCGGACAGGAAAAACGCCTGAAGCGCCACGGATCCGGAAGCAGACGCACCGCGACCCGCCCTGCGCCAATCTAAGGAGCTTTCACTTGAAACCATTTCACCTGCGTAAAAAAGCGCTTGTTCTCGTTTGCGCCCTGGCTGTCAGCGGAGGGCTGCTCACCGCGGCCTTCGAATCGCACGCGCACATCAATCTCAAACTTGCAGATCCGAACGAACCGCCCAGCCATATCACCATGGCTCCGGCGGCCAAAGCCGCCATGCCCTCGGTGGTGAAGATCTCGGCATCGAAGATCGTCAAAACCCCGACCAGTTTCCAGGATCAGCAGCTCGATCCTCTTTTCCGCCAGTTCTTCGGCAACGGCGGATTTCAGCAACCCCCGCGGTCGCACCGGGAAGGCGGGCTCGGCTCGGGTGTGATCGTTAGTTCCGACGGTTATATCCTGACCAATAACCACGTGGTGGACGGCGCCACCGACGTCGAGGTCACACTGCCCGACCGTCGCGAATTCAAGGCGAAAGTGATCGGCACGGACCCGAAGACCGATATCGCGGTGGTCAGGATCGAAGCCTCGAACCTCCCCGCCATTACTGTCGGCAACTCCTCGAAGATCCGCGTCGGTGATGCCGTCCTCGCGATCGGCAACCCGTACGGCGTGGGCCAGACCGTCACGATGGGCATCGTCAGCGCCACCGGCCGCGCCGGCCTCGGCATTGAGGATTACGAAGATTTCATTCAGACCGACGCCTCCATCAATCCGGGTAATTCCGGCGGCGCTCTGGTGAACGACCGCGGAGAGCTGATCGGCATCAACACCGCGATCCTGGCTCCCGGGTCCGGCGGCAATCAGGGAATCGGCTTCGCCGTTCCCGTCAATCTGGCGCGCAACGTGATGGATCAGATCGTGACCACTGGAAAAGTCGAGCGCGGCTTCCTCGGTGTCTCCATCCAGGAAGTGACGCCGGCGATTGCGAAGGCCATCGGGCTCAGTGAACCGGAAGGCGCCCTCGTGGCCGATGTATCGGCGGACAGCCCGGCACAGCGGGCCGGCCTGAAGTCCGGAGACGTGATCGTCGCGGTCGACGGAAACCAGGTTGGGGAGAGCAATCAGCTCCGTATGGATGTCTCCATGATGAAACCCGGGCGGACCGTCAGGTTGAAGGTGTTCCGCGAAGGGCAAACCCGCGAAGTTACCGCGCAGATCGGCGAAATGCCGGGCCAGAAGCTGGAGCGGGCGAGCAATGAGAGCGGCGCGAGCGACAGCAGTGTGCTTGACGGCGTCTCGGTGGAGGATTTGACGCCCCGCGACGCGAGTGAAGCCGGCCTGCCTCCCAATACGCACGGCGTGATCGTCACGCAGGTCGATCCGGCCAGCGCGGCCGCTGCGGCGGGCCTGAAGGAAGGCGACGTCATCCAGGAAGTCAATCACCACGCGGTGCTGAATTCCGGCCAGTTGGCGAACGTGCTTCACAATTCCCGCGGCGAATCTCTTCTGCTGGTGAATCGAGGCGGCAGCAAGCTGTATCTCGCGGTCTGAACCAGCTCTGATCCTTGTGCGGCATCGGGCGCGGAATCCATGGATTCCGCGCCTTTCTTTTGCGCGCCTCCCGCGAAAACCCCGCCCGATACTAAACTGGTTCCAGTGAAAGCCCGCGTCTACGTCACCTTCAAACCGTCTGTCCTCGATCCGCAGGGGCAGACCATTCGCGCCGCACTGAACGGACTCGGCCACCGGGGTATCGAGGATGTCCGCCAGGGCAAGTATTTCGAAATCACCATGCAACCCGGGGAGGACCTCGATTCGATCGCGCGCGACGTCCTCAGCAATCCCGTGATCGAGGACTATCGGATCGAAATGCTGGACTAGCGCCCCTGCCGGCGGACGGCCGTCACGTTGCCCTCCGTCGACCAGGCGACGAGCTTGTTGAAGTTCCCGTGCTCGTCTTTGACGAACTCGTACGTGCCCAGCAGCCGGGGTGAAAACGTGGTTTGCGATAACGGCACCAGCGGAATCTTTCCGTTCCCGCCAATCGCGATCATCAATTGATTCCCGGAAAGCGTCACGTCAAAGCGCTGTGCAGCCATTGCCGTTCCCGTTGTCGAGACGGTTTCATAGACCCCCACGTACTTCGCCAGCACGTCCGGCGGTACGACGACCTTCTTCTCGGCGTCCGTTCTCCCGACCAGGTGTGTGCTGTCCTTCTCGTCCTCGGCGCAGACATACTCCAGCAGCTCGGTATCGGGCGCGAAGTTCACCCCGAAGGAGATCGTCCACGGCTTTTTGTAAGCACCGGGATCGTCATAGGTCACCTGGAGGTCCATATGTCCGAAGCTGGTGCGGCGGTAGCGCTCCGTTGTTCGCAGCTTTTCTGTGTGAGGATGCCCGCCCATGTCGAGCCAGCTTCGATCGTTGAATCCCGTGCTTTCCACGACCAGAGTGTCGCCTTCCCAATGGCCCACCGAATAGCCCATCCACTTCGGGTCGGGATCTTTGGGCAGAGGGCGGCCGTCGAGGAAGATCTGCCGGTAGGACAGATCTTCGTAGAGGATCGCGATCAGCGACGGCGTCTGGATGATGCGCGCCGGCCCGCTGCTGGCCGTGAGGAGCGCTCGTGCACCGGCGGGGAGGCACTGGATGGTCCATGGATCGTCTTTGCCGAGATCGCTCAGCCGCTTTCTGTACAGCGCCTGCGCCCATGGCTCCACATCTTCATCTTTGAGATCGGCCACGGCGTTCGCCAGATGGCCGGGACCCGCGTTCAACGACCAGAGCCCGGAAAGGTCCGGTTTACCGCCGGCCGTTCGAGGCGCCGGCGCCGCGAGATTCGGCTTGCCGTCAGGGGTTCGCGGCATGCCCGGGGTCGGATAGTGAAGCCATTGCGCGGGAAGCGGCATGGCCATGCTCAGGAGCAACGCCGGGAACAACGCTGGAGCCGGACCCCGAATCATCGCTCTTCACTCTATATCAATTGGCGCTACTCCACAGGAAGCGCGGCCGAATCGCCGGAATACGCTGAAAAAAGATAGTCTTGTGACGAGGACTGCGTTCCGTACAATAAATCCATGTGCGGAATCGTAGGCTACGTGGGGGCGCAGCGCGCCGTACCGATCATTCTTGACGGGTTGAAACGCCTCGAGTATCGCGGTTATGACTCGGCTGGACTCGCGGTTTACTGTGACGACGACACTCTCGGGATTCGCAGGGCCTCGGGGAAGCTTCGCAATCTCGAAGACGTGCTGCGTCTGGATCCCGTCGACGGCAACTATGGAATCGGTCACACGCGATGGGCGACGCACGGGCGACCCACGGAGGAGAACGCCCACCCGCATCGCGACTGCACCGGCGACATCGTCGTCGTCCACAACGGCATCGTCGAAAATTTTCTGCCGCTCAAGGAGCAACTCCAGCGTGAAGGGCATACCTTCAGCACCGAGACGGATACGGAAGTCATCGCGCATCTGGTCGAGAAATATTTCGACGGGAATCTCGAGACGGCCGTGCGGGCCGCCGTCAAGCAGCTTCGGGGTGTTTTCGCGCTGGCGGTCCTGAGCCGCCGCGATCCGAACAAGATCGTCGCCGCTCGCGAGGGCCCTCCGGTGGTGATCGGGCTTGGCAAGGGTGAGTACTTCGTCGGGTCGGACGTTCCGGCGATTCTCAACCACACGCGCGACATGTTTTTTCTTGCCGACGGCGATATGGCGGTGCTGACACAGGATGGCGTGCAACTCTGCGACTTCGACGGCCGCCCGGTCAACCGCCAGGTGCAGCACGTCCTCTGGGACCCCATCATGGCCGAGAAGGGCGGGTACAAGCACTTCATGCTCAAGGAAATCTTTGAGCAGCCCCGCGCCGTGCGCGACACCACCCTCGGCCGCGTCGGCCAGGAGAGCGGACGCATTTTCCTCGATCAGATGGATATCACGACCGCGCAATTCCAGGCCTTCCAGCAGATCAAGATCATCGCGTGCGGCACGAGCTGGCACTCCGCGCTGGCGGGCAAGTTCATGATCGAGAAGCTCGCGCGCATTCCGGTCGAAGTCGACTACGGCAGCGAGTTCCGCTACCGCGATCCGATCGTAACGCCGGATACTCTGACCGTCGTGATCTCGCAGTCCGGCGAAACGGCCGACACGCTCGCGGCCCAGCGCGAAGCGAAGCAGAAGGGATCGAAGACACTCGCCATCTGCAACGTGGTCGGATCGATGATTACCCGCGAGGCCGCGGGATCCATCTACACCCATGCCGGTCCCGAGATCGGCGTTGCTTCCACGAAGGCATTCACCTGCCAGCTCACAGCCCTCGCGATTCTCGCGCTGCATCTCGCCGAAATTCGCGGCCGGCTCACGGAGGACTGCGCGCGCTCTCTGGTTCACGAACTGGTACGCATCCCCGGCAAGCTCGAGACGATTCTGGCGAATGACGCACAGTACGAGGAACTGGCGCGCAAGCTGTTCCGGGCCAGCGACTTTCTCTTCCTCGGCCGCGGCATTCACTTCCCCATCGCTCTCGAAGGCGCGCTCAAGCTCAAGGAAATCTCCTATATTCACGCCGAGGGCTATCCGGCCGGAGAAATGAAACACGGGCCGAACGCGCTCATCGACGAGAATCTCCCCGTCGTCGTACTTGCCACGCACGATTCTTCCAGCCCGGAGAGCATGGTCCTTTATGAAAAAACGCTCTCGAATATTCAGGAAGTAAAAGCGCGCGAGGGCAAGATTGTGGCTGTCGTGACGGAGGGAGACACGGAAGTTCGCAAAATCGCGGACTACGTGATCGAAATACCGGCCGCGCCCGATCTCTTCACGCCGATTCTCGAGATTGTGCCCCTGCAACTGCTGGCCTATCACATCGCCGTGCGTCGCGGCTGCGATGTCGATCAGCCGAGGAATCTCGCCAAGAGCGTCACCGTCGAGTAGCGGCAGCCGAATGACGCAGTCGCACGGTGAGCTGAGAGTCCCGACGCACTCGAAGGGACTCCACGAAATCACGCGCGAGGTCCGGCGCTGGGTCGGGCAGCAGAAGGTTGCGAACGGTCTGTGTACGATCTTCATCCGCCATACGTCCGCGTCGCTGCTGATTCAGGAGAATGCCGATCCCGACGTTCGCCGCGATCTGGCGGAATTCTTCGAACGTCTGGTGCCGGAAAACACGCCCTGGTTCCGCCACACCACGGAAGGCCCCGACGACATGCCTTCGCATATCCGTGCGGCTCTGACCCCGCCGCACTTGTCGATTCCCGTGGTGGGCGGGGAGCTGGCGCTGGGCACGTGGCAGGGCATCTATGTCTTCGAACACCGGTCGGAACCCCAGGTTCGCCACATTCTGCTGCACGTCACCGGCGAGTGAATGGAACGATCAGCGGGTTTGTGACGTAATCGTAATCAGCTCACGATGAGAAAACTATTCCTGCTGGTGATGTTTTGTGCAATTTCAGCGAGTGCTCAGGGGATTTCGCTGGGAATTCTGGGCGGCGCCCCGTTTACGGACGTGGTAAACGCCACAAATCGGAACAATATCGACTACGTTGCGAAAAGCACAAACTTTACCGTAGGCCCTTCGCTGCGGATTGATCTGCCGCTGAACCTCCGGTTCGAAGTGGATGCGCTTTACCGCCCCTACGCGTTCGATGCAGTATCCACGGTGCAGCCTCCGCTCGCCACTTCGATTGCTCCCGTTCACGTTTCCGCCTCGCAATGGCGCTTCCCTTTCCTGGCGCAATATCGCTTCAAGGCGCCTCTCGTCGCGCCTTTCGTGGAGGCCGGCGTTTCATTCGATCATCTGGCGAATATCTCGTCGGCGGCGAAGAACATTACGTCGGGGCCCGGCACGCTGATCCAGGAATCGCACGCGGGGGTCGTTCTCGGCGGCGGCGTCGATGTGAAGATTCCTTTTGTCCGGATCAGCGGAGAACTGCGCTACACCCACCAGGGTTCCGCCGATTTTGAGGCGATTTCAAAGCTCAACCAGGCTGAATTTCTGCTCGGTATTCATTTCTAACAGCCGCGCGATCGCGAGCGCGAGGTCCTCGCGCCACGGATTAGCGGCAATCTGAACCCCGATCGGGAGGCCGCTCTCCGATGTCCCGCAACGCACCACGGCGGCCGGCCATCCGGTCAGGTTCCACGTCATCGTATAGCTGTAGCCGCGGAAAACTGCGTCGTCGATCGACATGCCGTGCGGCACGGCCGGCAGGCTGGCGACGGGCGACAGGATCGCGTCGAAACGGTTGCCGAAGCCGTACATCCCATTGCGAAATTTGTCCAGCGCGGCCCAGTAATCGGCGAAGCCGGCGAGATCCGTCCGATACGGCTCCAGCTTGCTCAGCCAGCCTTCGAGCAGGGGATGGATGCGTGTGCTGCCGATGTCTTCGAGATACTTCCGCAAGCCGTCGCCGCCATCCGGACCGATCATTTTCATCTCGAGCTCGTAGCTCTGATCGATTCCCGGCGGCCTGCATTCCTCGACCGAGCGCGTCTCGCTCGCGAGCGCCTTCGCGGCGGCCTCGACCACAGCTTTTGTTTCGGCATCCGCCGGAACGATGCCGTTGCTCGTGAAGTACGCGATCCGCAGGTCCCGCAGCGGCGTCTGCGCCGGATCTCCGCAAGGCAGCGGCATCACGGTCCGGTCGGCGCCGTCGAGGCCCAGCAGGATCGGCATCAAGGTCCGGAGGTCTTCCACGCGGCGCGCCATGGGCCCGATCTGCCAGACCATCTCCAGCCATCCTCCGGCGGGCGGCACATGGCCCGTGCGCGCAAGGCGGCCGGATGTCGGCTTCAGGCTGGCGATCCCGCAGTAGTGGGCGGGCAGCCGCACGCTGCCGGCCGCATCGCTGCCGAGCCCGAAAGGAGACCCGCAGGCCGCGATGAGCGCGGCCTCGCCGCCGCTCGATCCCCCCGAGGTGCGTGCGGGGTCGTATGGATTGTTTGTACGGCCGAAGATCAGGTTGTCGCTCTCGAACGCGAACAGCAGATCCGGCAGGTTGGTGCGCGCAACGGGAATGGCCCCGGCGTCGCGCAGGCGGGCGACCAGCGTGGCGTCTTTCGTCGAGCGGGCCCGGTTCCGAAACCCGAGAGTTCCCGCCGAGCAGATTGTGCCTTCCACTTCGATCGAGTCCTTTACGGAAAACGGAACGCCTGCGAGCGGACCGAGCGGCTCGCCCGCCGCGCGCGCGCGATCGACGGCCTCCGCCTGGCGCAAAGCGGAGTCCCGCAGGATTTCGACCGTGGCATTCAGCACCGGGTTCACACGATCGATGCGGTCCAGATGCGCGCGGATCAACTCCGACGAAGAGACTGCGCCCCTGCGGATCAGCTCCGCCTGTTGCGTTCCCGAAAGGGACAGCAATTGATTCACTCGTTCCTCCGAATCGTTCGAGCGGTCTGTCCCCGGCGGTTCAGCCTTCCGCGAGAACCATCGCTCCCAGCACGCCCGACAACTCTCCCAGCCCGGGAGGCAGGATTTCCGGTAACTTCTGAACATACCCTGCCAGCAGCCGCGCCAGTTCGATGCCGATCATTTCGTATAACCGGGCCTGCCGCATGACGCCTCCGCCGATCAGAATACGCGCGGGAGACAGCGTGCAAACGAAGTTGGCGATCCCGAGCGCGAGGTAGCGGGCTTCGAGCGCCCATGCAGGGTGATCCGGCGGCAGTTCCAACCCCGGCCTTCCCCAGCGTTGCTCGATGGCCGGGCCGGAAGCCAGCCCCTCCAGGCAATCGCCGTGATACGGGCAGAAGCCGGGATATGGATCCGCATTCCAGTCATGAGGAATGCGGATGTGGCCCATTTCCGGGTGCGTCAGGCCATGGAGCACCGCTCCGCCTGCGATCGCGCCCCCGCCGATGCCCGTGCCGACCGTGAGGTAAAGGCAATCCCGCACGTCTCGCGCGGCGCCCCAGCGGGCCTCCCCGAGCACGGCCGCGTTCACGTCGGTATCGAGCCGCACCGGCACGCCGAGCGCGCGTGCCATGGTTCCTGCGAAATCGTAGTTCCGCCACGCGGCTTTGGGAGTCGAAGTGATGAAGCCTCTCTCGCGGTCGACCGGTCCGAAGGATCCGATACCGACCGCGCGCAGTTGACCCTGCGACTGCTCGCGCAGCCACGCCACAGCCGCCGCGACAGTCGCCTCGGGAGTGGTCGTCGGAATCCGTGTTGTCGTCAGATCTTCCGGCGACGTCCCCACACCGCAGACGAACTTCGTGCCTCCGGCTTCTATGGCGCCGATCAATCGTCGACCCTGGAAAAACTCGCGAGCTCCGCTTCGCGGACGATATAGTTCCGCTCCAGCTGCCGGCACAACTCCGAGCCCAGCTTTTCGGGCGTTTCTTTTTCGTCGTGCTCCACCACGACTTTGATAAACAGATTGGTTCGCATACCCTTCCTGCCCTCTCCTATACTGGGGACGTGACTTGCGTCATCTGCGAAACGCGCAAACCGCGACGCTACTGCCCCGCGGTCCGGGGCGAAATCTGCACGGTCTGCTGCGGCACGGAACGGGAGCAGTCCATCGATTGTCCGCTCGAATGCTCCTACCTGCAGGACGCGCACGAACACGAGAGACTGCCCGAAGTCGACGCCGGGACCATACCGAATCAGGATATCGCTGTGAGCGAGGACTTTCTGGAAGCGAATGAAATCCTTCTGGCATTGCTTGCGCTCTCGGTATTCGAAGGTGCGATGCAGCAGCCCGGAGCCACCGACTGGGACGTGCGCGAGGCCCTCGAAGCTCTCGTGAAAACATTCCGGACAATGCAATCCGGCATCTACTACGAGGCGGTTCCCGACAACCGGTATGCGGCCGGGATCGCCGCGTATGTGCAGGCTAAAATCGCCGAAATCCGGAAGAAAGAACTCGAGATTTCCGGTGTCTCGACCATTCGCGACACCACTCTGACCGGCCTCCTGGCTTTTCTGCAGCGGCTTGAAATCGCGCACAACAACGGGCGCAAACGCGGCCGGGCTTTCCTCGATTTCCTGCGCGGTTTCTGCAGACAGGCCGAAACTCCGGCGGACTCCGAGGCGCCGCAACCGGAAGCGCCGCGCGTCATCCTATAAGCAAAAGTGAGTGTGGGGATTATCGTCTTCGGCCATGGATCGAGTGTCGCGTCGGCAAATGAGGCCGTGCGCGTCATCGCTGCCCGTGCGGCCGCGGAAGGGGGCTGGGATCTTTTCGAAACGGCTTTTCTCGAAGCCGCGCCTCGTCTGGACGAAGCGGTCGGCAAACTGGCGCGCGCCGGGGCGAGCGAACTCCTGGTGCTGCCGTATTTCCTGACGCTGGGCATTCATCTGCAGCGCGATCTCCCCGGTCTGGTCGAAGGGCTCTCCCGTGAGCACGGGATCCGCATTCGCGTGGCCGAACCGCTCGACGGGCATCCCGAACTGAGCCGGATTCTGGTCGACCGGGCGGCCGGAATTTTACGATGAGGGCATGGCTGTGAGAGCACACCTGGTGGAATCGCGCGAAATCGGCCCCAACACGCGGCACTTTGTATTCGAGGCGCCGGACTGGAAGGCGGCTTTTGTCCCCGGGCAGTTCCTCTCCGTTACGGCCGTGATCGGAGAGGACGATATTACACGCGCCTATTCGATCGTTTCTCCCCCGGATGGCAACCGGTTCGCCTTCTGCGCCAATCTTGTGCAGGAAGGCCATCTCTCGCCGTTTCTGTTCTCCCTGCGTCCTGGCGACGAGATCGATTTCAAGGGGCCGTACGGAGCCTTCATCCTGCGCCGTCCCGTTTCCGATTCCATCTTCGTGGCCACAGGCACCGGCATTGCGCCCTTCCGTTCGATGCTGCTTTCGCATCTCGGCGCACACCCGGAGAATCGCTTCACGCTCATTTTCGGCGTTCGCTACGAGGAGGGGTTGCTCTATCACGACGAGTTCAGCGCTCTGGCCAGGGAGCATCCGAACTTCGACTATCGCCCGACTCTGACCCGGCCGCCCGCCGGATGGACCGGCCGCACGGGCCGTGTCCAGCAATTCGCGATCGAAGCTCTGGGAGACCGCCGCGACGTCGACGTTTATATCTGCGGTTTGCGCGAAATGGTCGACGATATGCGCACCCGGCTGAAGGAACTCGGGCTCGACCGCAAGCGCATCATCTACGAAAAATACGACTGAAGCAGCCCTATGGCCAGCAGCGCCAGCACGATGAGACTGATTCCGGTGAAGAGCCACTGGCGCTGCCGCGTGAACCCGTAGACGGCGAAGATCACACGCAGGACGGGCGTGGCGATCATCGCCAGCGCGCCGAGCTGAATGATGCCGCGGGCCGATCCGGCGCGCGCTTCGCGAAGGATGCCGCCAACGGTTTCCAGCGACGAAGGCTCTCCATGGAAGACCGTGAACGACTCCCGTTCCGCGCCATGCCGCACCAGATAGAGAATGCCCCCGGCGAGCATGATTGCGCACGAGACAACCACGCCCGCGCGCAGCAGCGTGCCCATCTCGTTCTCCATCTTCTGATCCGGGTACATCTCCCTGGCGTCCTGAGGCATTCGCGATTTTATTTTCCCGCCGCGCCGGCAATGCTCTGCGAGCCGCCCAGCCGTTCCGCGATGACTTTCTGCCGCGCTTCGATCCACCGCGGCGCCGTTTCTCTTTCTTCGTCCGGCCGGTTCATGACGAATGCTGCGACCAGGCGACCTTCACGCAGCCACCAGACGCTGAAGCTCGTCGTCGTGAGATCTCCCCGTTCGATCACCGCATCGGCTCCGGACGGATCGCCCCAGAACTCATACGACAGGTCAAAGACGTCCGAGAAAAAATAGGGGACATGAACAAAGGGGGTGCGGTCGCCCACAAGCATGCGAGCGCAGTGCTGGCCCTGCGAGACCGCGTTGTCCCAGTGCTCCACGCGGCGCCGCTTCCCGAAGAGCGTGTCCTGATAGCTGGCAGTGTCCCCGGCCGCATAGATCCCGGGGCGGCTCGACTCCAGATATTCATTCACGACGATGCCGTCGTGGATTTCAATGCCGCTTTTGGCGAAGGGCTTCGTCACCGGCCGCACGCCGATGCCGGCCACCACGAGGTCGCAGGAAAGGCTTTCGCCGCCTTCGAGCAGCACTGATTGAACTTCAGTGCGCCCGTGCAGCTCCGCGACTTTCGCCTGCCGCACGAAGCGAACGTTTCGCGCGGCATAGTAATTCTCGAAGAACTCCGACATGCGCGGCGTAAAGAACTGCTGCCAGATGCGCTCCTCGCGCAGCACCATGGTCACCGGAATGCCCTTCTGTGCGAGCACGGCAGCGACTTCCATGCCGATGAAGCCGCCGCCGATCACGACCGCTTGTTTTGCATTCTCCGCTTCGCGCCGGATGCGCTTCGAATCGTCGAGAGACCGCAGATAGCACAGCCCGGCCAGATCGTGGCCTGGAATCTCGAGTCTCCGGACCTGCGCGCCTGTCGCCAGCACCAGTTTCTCGAAGCCGATTTCCTCTCCGGACTCAAGAAACAGCATCTTCGATTCGACATCCAGAGCCGTGATGGTACTTCGCACCCGGACCTCGATCTCGTGTTCCGGATAAAACCCGGCCGCATTGATCCGGATGCTCTCCTCGGTCTCCCGGCCGGCGAGAAAACCCTTCGAGAGGGGCGGCCGTTCATAGGGAAGGGAATCGTCCGCGGAGACGATCGCGAGGCCGCCCGGCTTCAATCCGCGTTCGACCAGTTCCTTTGCCGCGTAGCCGGCGACCATACCTCCCCCGGCGATGACGTACGGAAACTTCTTCATGGCAGTCTCTCCTGATTTTCGGGACTCACGCCCGGACGCGTACTCAGGTGCCGGTAAAATCCCATATCCGCGCCCGTCAGCATCTTTGTCGCGAAGATAATCTGGCCGGTGTGCTGCGCGAAATGTTCGACTACATGCAACACCGCTTCCACTCCGGAGACGGAGTAATTCTGGATCTTCCGGAGCCGCGTGAGCTGTGCGGTATCCAGTCCCCGGATGGTTTCGGCCGCCCGTTCGACGGTGCGGCGCAGCGCTGCCAGAAGCTCGGGTCTGGAGCCCTCGCGGGCCGCAAACTCGCTGTCGCGATCGCGGCGGCCCATCTGGTCCGTGAATGACCCGAGAATCCACTGGCGAACATTGCCTTCGAGGTGCAGCACGAGGTTCCCGATGGCGTTTTCATTTTCATGGCCGCGCGCCCAGATCTGCTCGTCGTCGAGTTTTCCGAGGCAGGCTTCGATGCGTCCGGCGAATTGCGTCAGCTTCTCCGCCGAGAATTGCAGAACCAGCGATTCGACACTCATATTTCTGCGCCTCAGTATACGGCAGGAATTTCGGGCATTTGTGCGGCTTCAGCCGGATTTCCTTTCGGAGGGCCTCAATCGCCCGAAAACACGTCCCATTGGTATCATGCAGATTAACCTCGAAACTCCCGGTGAACCCGCAACCGGCGCGACGTCACTGGCGTCTCAGGGAACTGAACTGAATGAAGAGCCTCTATCTTGGTTTCGGCCTCCTTCTGGCCGCCGGCGCTCTGACCGCGCAACAATACGACATTTCGACGGTTGCGGGCATCGGCACCGTGCAGGGGTATTTCGGCGACGCAGGCCCCGCAACCAGCGCTCAGCTCAATTTCCCTTTTCGTGTGGCGGTGGACTCCAAAGGGAATTTCTATATCGCGGATTACCTGACCGCCGTGATTCGCGAGGTGGCGGCGTCGGACGGCACGATTATCAGCATCGCCGGTATGGGGAGCTTCGGATTTCAGGGAGACAACGGTCCCGCCCTCCAGGCTCTGATCTCCGATGTGCATGCGATTGCGGTCGATTCGGGCAGCAACGTCTATATCGCCGATACGCATAACGGGCGTATCCGGAAAATAACGCCTGACGGCCATATCTTTACCATCGCCGGCAACGGCTCGGTCGGTTACACGGGCGATGGCGGTCCCGCGACGAGCGCCACGCTCACTCTGCCCTCCGGCCTCGCGGTGGATTCGAGCGGCAACGTTTATATCGCCGACTACGGCAACTCCACCGTCCGCAAGGTCGATTCCAAAGGAAACATCTCGACGGTTGCCGGAACCGGCGTCTGGGGTTTCGGGGGGGACGGGGGGCCAGCCAACAAGGCCCAGCTTGCCGCGCCTTATTCCCTCGCGATCGATCCCGCGGGCAACCTCTATATCTCCGACCTCGGGAACACGGACATCCGCGAGATCACAACCGATGGCAACATTCGCACGGTTGCCACAAATGTTTCGGCGAACAGCATCGCCGTCGATGCGGTGGACAGCATCTATTTCCCGGACTATCTGACCAACACGGTCCAGAAAATTCTCCCGAACGGCACCCGGTACGCCATTGCCGGTAACGGCACGGTGGGCTTTTCCGGCGACAACGGGCCGGCCCGAAACGCGCAGCTCAACGACCCCTACGGGATCGCGGTGGACGGCGCCGGAAACGTTTACGTCGCCGACACCGGCAACGAAGTCATCCGGCTGCTGAAGCCCGAGGCGTCGTCGGTCACCATGGTGAATGCCGCGAGCGGTGTGGACGGCTCGATCGCCCCCGGAGAGATCATTACCATCTTCGGCACGGGACTTGGTCCGGATACACCTGTGATCGGGCAGCCCGGGAGCGACGGCAAATTCCCCACGCAACTGGGCGGCACTACGGTGTCGGTCGGCGGCACGAACGGGCCCGTGATTTATACGTCGGCCACGCAGGTTTCGGCCATTGTTCCGTATTCGACGGTTATCGGGACCACCCCGGATGTCACGGTCACTTTTCAGGGACAGACCTTCACTGCGTCTGCCGTTCCTGTTGCCGGCGCCTCGCCGGGAATTTTTACGGCGAACGCGGCCGGCACCGGTCAGGCCGCGGCAGTCAATCAGGATGGCTCGCTGAACACTCCGAACTCGCCCGCGCAGCTCGGCAGTATTATTTCGCTTTACGTGACGGGTGAGGGCCAGACAAACCCCGCTGGCATCGATGGCAAGCCCGCGCCCTTGACGGAGCCCTTCCCGCGGCCCGTCCTTCCCGTAACCGCGACCATGGCGGGGCAGCCCGTGACGGTTACTTATGCCGGGGCAGCCCCGGGTCTGGTTGCCGGTCTGATGCAGGTCAATCTGCAGGTGCCGGCCAACCTGATTCAGGTACCGGCGACGACTCCCGTTGCTGTTCCGGTGGTTATTTCAGTCAATTTCGTGCCTACCCAGGCTAACGTCACTATCTCGGTATCCAAGTAGTCCTGCCACCCGCGGCCTCCGTGCCGGAGGCTGCGCGTTCGGCCGCAGCCAGAGCGGCTTCGCAGGCGGAGGCGACGCCGTTCTCCCGCCCGATTTGAGAAGCGGCGCTGTGCGCCGCAACCGCGTAGCACTCCTCGTTCAGTAGAATTGTCAAGTCCCGCGCGACCCTCGCGGCCCGGTACTGGCGTCGCGGAATCACACGGGCGGCGCCCATTCGGCTGACCCGTATCGCGTTGTCCGGCTGGTCGTGACTCCACGGCACCACGATCATCGGTTTTCCCGAGCGCAGGGCCTGCGCGGTGGTGCCGATCCCTCCCTGATGTACTGCGGCAGCCGCGCGCGGCAGCAGGGCGGAGTAAGGTGCATACTCGGCGACAAATACGCCCTCGGGCGCGGGCATGGGCGGCCTGTTTCGCGGATCGCGGCCGACAAGAAGCACCGCGCGGCGTCCCATGGCTCGTGTGGCGGCCAGACTTTCGGCGTAGAATGCTCCCGCATCGAACACAGCCGACGACCCGAGCGTGAAGACAATCGGCGGAGGCCCGGAATCCAGAAACCGGGCCAGATCCGGACTGAGCCCGAGACCCGGCTCGAGCTTGTCGTAAAAGGGAAAGCCGGTGACGGCGGTGTTCGCAGGCCAGTCCGTCTGCGGCTGTGCCAGGACGCGGGAAAACCAGGCATGGGTACCGTATGGCGAGAACATTCCCGAGAGCAGGGGATCGCGCAGAGGCGGCAGATCCAATTGTGTTCGCAGCGCATTCACGGGCGCGCCCCAGCGGCGGATGATTCGTTTTGCCAGCCGGTAAAACAGGCCGGCGAATCCGGGGCCGCGAGTGAGGAGCGACGAGAGAAGCGGTGCTCCCGAGACTGCCGGCGGATCGTGTACCGAGAGAAAAACGGAAGGTTGCAGGGCTACCGAAATCCAGGGTTTCTTCAGGTACTCGGCAACCGCGGGCGTGGCGAAGGCAATCGGGTGGCCCAGGATCAGATCCGTGTCACGCGCCGCTTCCAGCGTGTCTTCGAAGCTCTGCCCGATCCAGGGCAGGAAGAGGTCGCGGACGATGTATTCGGTGCCGCGGCGCGGGTGAAAGGCCCGGCGGATGATCTCCGGATTGTCGAGGACAAAGGCCATGTCGGGACGCACCGGGGCGAACCCCAGGCCTTCGCCCTCGATTTTGGCCCGATAGACCTCGGATGTGGCGATCGTTACCGTATGGCCGCGTTCCCGCAACCCGAGGCCGACAGCGATGTAAGGATGCAGATCGCCGAACGAGCCAAGCGTCGTCAGAAGAAAACGGGTGGATGCCAGAGGCGGCCTCACATCTCAAAACTGCCGTCGCGCGCCAGAACGAGCTTGCGGCCGCGCCAGTCGATCGTTTTGCCGAAAAAGCCGAGCACCCATGTGACGAAGCTCGCGACGTCTTCGAGCGGCAGCAGCCAGAAATAGCGCGACACCAGCGGATCTTCGAGCACCCAGATTGCCGTAGCCCATTGTGCTCCCGCGCGGAACAGCAGAGCGAAAAACGCAAGCCGCCACTCCTCCGGGGCCACGATGCACAAGGCGATGGCGATCGCGGTGGTTTTCGTGAACAGTTCGCCGATGTAGCCGATACGGCGCGACCGCCGGGTGCTCCTGGCCCATCGGAGCCGGTGCCTCCAGTTCGCTGAAAACCCGTCGTTGCCGATGTGATGTTCGATAATGCACCGCGAGAGCACGACCGTCTTCCCCTGCCCGTGCATGAGGCTGCCCATCGCGAAATCCTCCGCCAGATAACGCTGCAGGTTTTCCAGACCGCCGATGGCGTCGAGGTCCGCGCGCCGCGTCGCGATCGTGCATCCGATGGCGAAATCCATACCATTGAGCAGGCGCGCGGTCAGCATGCCGGCGAGGAATTCGGTGTTCAGCCCGAGCGCTTCGACCCGCGACCAGAACCTCGGGCCCCCCACCGCCCGGTAGGGGCACGTCACAAGAGCCACGCCGGGCTGCGCGAACTCCGAGAGGATCGTCACGAATCCGTTGGGCTCGATCCGGATGTCGCTATCGGTCATGAGCACGGTCTCATTCCGTGCCTCCGCCAGCAGAGCGCGGAGGCTCCACACTTTGGCGTTGGGGCACGGCGACACCCCCGCCACAATCAGACGGGCGGGAATATGTGGATAAGCGGCCATAACGCGGCGCGCAATTGCCGCGGCAGGGTCCGATTCATCGTGGACGGAAAGCAGAATTTCGAAATCCGGATAGTGCTGTTCGAAAATGCTGCGCAGATTGGGTTCCGTTTTGTCCCCGGCGCCCGCGCGCGGGCGCAGTACGGATAACGGCGGCAGCTTGCGCAGCTTCGGCGCGCCGCTGTGGAGATAACGGGCCGCGCCGATCACGGCAAGCACGCAATAAACCACGGAACCCAGGAGCAGCGCCAGCAACGGCGCCACAAGGAGATCGGCGCGCATGCAAAATATTATCGTCCGTGCGGGCCATCACGTTGGAGGAGGATCATGTTGCCGCGGTTCAGTGCGATCGTCGCGCCTCTTCGTGTAAAGGAAATAACAGCTTTGCGGGCTAAGGCTTTTCGATCGGCAGCCCCGATTGCTGCAGCGCCCGCCAGCCGCCATCCAGCGAAATCGGGTTCTTGTAGCCCATCTTCTGCAGGTTGTCCGCAACCAGAGCCGAGCGGAACCCGCCGCCGCAATACAGGACGAGAGTCGTCTCTTTGTCCGGGTATCGGGTTTCGATGTCGCGCTCGATTGTGCCTTTGCCCATGTGAACCGCGTCCTTCACGTGGCCGGCCGCGAATTCGTTATCCTCCCGCACATCGACGAGCACCGGCTTTTCGCCGCGCGCGAGCATCTCTTTGTAGCCAGCCACATCGGTCTCGCGAACGCGGCTCTTCGCGTCGTT
>CAZXCO010000075.1:0-3952 GCA_964639095.1 uncultured Solibacteraceae bacterium | reverse complement strand
GTCTTTCGGTGGCGGCTGGAGAGGGAATGACCGGAGCCGGTTGGATGTGCGGACAAGGAAAAAAGGTATCGTGGGGTGCAGGCGAGGAGATGTCCGATAAAAATGATTCTGTGTTGAGGATTGCGGCGCTGATGGCGGTGACTTTGATCCCAGCGTGGGCGCAGCAGCCGAAGTTTGAGGTTGCCGACATTCACAACAGCACCACGCTCCGGTCTTTTGCGTTGAGCTTCGGCGGAGTGGTGCTTAACGGCCTCTATATCAATCGCGACGCGACGATGCTCGATCTCATCAAAGACGCCTACGGCGTTGCCGATGACGACGTGGCGGGTGGGCCCGGCTGGATCAGCTACGACCTGTTCGATATCGTGGCAAAAGTTCCCGCGGGCACGACCGGAGCTACCGCAAATCTGATGCTTCAGTCGCTCCTCACCGACCGGTTCGGTCTGGTAGTGCGTCGTCAGACTCGACCGGTGCCGCGCTACCTTCTGACGGTCGGCACCAGGGGCTCGAAGCTCAAGCCGGGCGATCCTTCCGCTACTTCCGGCTGTAACAAGCGCAACCCCGGACCTGTACCGGCTGACCTGGCGGCCAGGCCCAATGAGAAGTTGACCTGTCACAATGTCACCGCTGCAGGCATTGCGGAAAATCTCCGTGCGATGGTCGGAAATTATGTGGATCATGACGCGGTGGATGCGACGAAACTCGAAGGGTCATGGGATTTCGAGCTGGAATGGACGCCGCGCGAGGCGCTGGCCGCCAGGGGGTCGAACGGGATATCCCTGTTTGATGCCCTGGAGAAGCATCTGGGTCTGAAGCTGGAACTGCAGAACATCCCGATGCCCGCGTTGGTTGTTGAACGCGTCAATCGCAAGCCCACGCCGAATCCGGATGGGATCGCCGCGAAACTGAACCTTGCCAGCGCGCGATTTGAGGCTGCGAGCGTCAGACAGGCAGACCCCCACAGGCCGCCTTTCCAGGGATTTCTCTATGCCGGCAGCCAGATACACGCGGGTGGAACTTTACGGACGCTGATTGCCCGGGCGTTGCAGGTAACGCCCAATGTGGCCTCCGATGTGGTGATCGGGCTACCCAGATCGGCGGACTCACAGTATTGGGACATTCTCGGGAAAATGCCTTCCAGCGGTGAAGGCGCTTTTAACACCATGAGGGGGCGCCTGAGCCCTCCGCCTTTAAGCGTGGCACTCGAGATGCTTCGCGGCGTGCTGCTCGATCGATTCGAACTTAAGACGCACACGGAAACACGCGAGGTGACCGTATATGCCCTGACGGTGGCGAACGGAAAACCGAAGATAGCGAAGGCAGACGACTCCGAGCGGGCCGGCTGCCGGCGCGACCCCAACGCGCCTCGTCCGTTCACGAATCTGTCGCTGATGGTCGCCTGCAAGAACACCAGCATGGCCGATCTGGCGGACACCCTCGAAAGGATGGCCGATGCCTATATCGATCACCCGGTGGTGGATGCGACGGGTCTCGATGGAGGGTTTGACTTCACGTTTGGCTGGACAGCGAAAGCGCTGATGCAGCCTGTACCGCAGGCCGACAGCGGGCCGGGCAGCCAGGCGGGGCAGGCTTCCGACCCGAATGGGATTACGGTTTTCGACGCGATGGAACGCGAACTGGGACTGCGGCTGGTGAGGCAGAGGCGGACGATTCCCGTGATTGTAGTGGATCACGTGGATGAAAAACCGATCGAGTGAAGATTTTACGGCGGGGTTTCGGACTGCAACCGAGATCGTCACTTGATGGACGTCCATTCCGACATACTTCGTTCTGTTCATACACAGCGCTCCTTCGCTCTGCCGGGACTAGCGCTGCTCCTCCGGGAGAGGCGTCCTTTTATAACGCGTTGCTCACGTTGACGGAGGGTATTCCTCACGCCAAGGTCAATGTCCCGGATCAGTTGCTCCGTTGGCCGGTTTTCAGTGATCACCATTGGCCAGATTGGGGTGATCCCCGAGGCCGCAGCGCGGCCGGCGCAGGGGGCACCGACGCGCTGGCCGGAGCGATCGGGATCGCCATCAGCCCCGGCTCCTGTACAATCTGCGAGCCGCTGCCGTAGATCACCGGGAGCGTCAATCCCGCCACGCCACGCGTAATGCAGCGGTCGTACATGCCGATGTCAAGCCAGCAATCGGGACGAGGTTCCGGCGGCGGCGATCGCACATATGGCCGCGGCGCCGAAAGATCGACGATCCTTCTTTATTGGCGCCGTTCTCGTTGACGTATTTCTACGGAAGAACGAGAGTCCGGCTGCGCTTCGGGGTCTCGCCCACGGGAATCCGGGCCAGTTCCTTGAACGTATGCGTATCGATGGCCGACACCGAGTTGGAGCCGGAATTGGAAACGTAGACCACTTTGCTGTCGGGCGTGAAAGTGAGCCAGTCGGGAACATCCCCGACCACGGTATGGCCCAGCAACTTCAGATCCGGCAGTGAGTAAATAAAGACGGCGCCCGCCACCGAGCTGTTCACCCAGAGTGTTCTATTGTCCGGCGAGACGGCGATTCCGTGCGAAGGCGCGCCGCTTTGCATCCCCACGAGACTGATCGGTTCATCCGGCAATTTCACGGTGCCTTCCGATTCGCGTGTTTTGAAATTCACCACTTCGAATCCATGCAGGCCCGATTTCTGCACAAACATCCGGCTTGTCAGACCATCCGGCCCCTTCTCGAATGCCACCGGACGCACGCCTGCATTGAATTTGAAGTCCCAGAGCGGCTCGAGCGTTTTGATGTCGATAATCGTGATGATCTTTCCCGCGATCGAACTGGCCGCGATGTACTTGCCGTCGGGCGTCAAATAAGCGTAATGGACGGCGCCCTTGATGGGTATGGTCTTGATCCTCTTCATCGAAGCGGTGTCGATCACATCCACCCCGCCCGGAGCCTGAGCGATCGCGACAAAAACCAGCTTTCCATCCGGACTGGTGGAAATACTGTTCGGGCGTCCGGTCAGCGGAGCCCTGCCCAGAATTTTTCCGCTCACCCGATCCACGAAATCCAGCGTCCGCTCGCCCTCGCAACTGAAGTAAAGCGTCTTTTTGTCGTGAGAGAAGTCGACGCCGCTCGGGATCTCGATATCCGGAATCTCCTGCACGACTTTATTGGTTGCGGGATCGATGACGTGAACCCTGTCTCCCGCGGCATTCGTGATGTAAATCCGCACGGTGCTCGCCGCCAGCGGCAGCGCGGAAACGAGACACAGGCACGCCGGAAAGCCCGCGTTGCTCCAGAATCGTTTCATATCCATTTAGCGCCTCCCCGCGCATTCGCGGTTATTTGGGAAATTTCAGATCGGGAAATCTCGGATGAACGGTTTTGGGAACCTCATTGCCGCGATGGCACGTATAGCAGGTCACCGTGCCCGCTCCCAGGGTTGCATCGAGCCCCTCCGTCATTTGAATCATACGGCGGGCCATAACCTTTGCCGGTCTCGCGTCGCTTGAGAAATCGGATGCGACATGGCACACGCCGCACTCCCCTCCCAGCGAGATATTGAAAGCGCGCATCGCTTCCATCAGATGTTCGCCGCTCTTGAATACCTTCAGATTCTTGTACTCCACCGGCGGCTTCTGGCGCACCCAGGCCGCCAGCACCTGCCAGTCCGCGTCGCTTTGCGACATAAACTGGCGGCCGCCGGAATGAAACACGTCGCCGCCGGCTTCCGGGGCGAGGGGATGCATCAGAAGCTGGCTCGAAGGAGGCTTGCCGGGATCGACCAGCCGGGAGGCAGCCTCGAAGTTCTCCATCGTCTGCTCCTCCGTCCAGTCCGTGTTTCCGGGAGACAGACGCTGCAGCACAAATGTCCCGCCATTGCCGCCGCCGTGACAGGTCACACAGCGGGCATGGCCGGTGCGGTGTTTGAGAAAGATCGGCTGGACCCGGGTTTTGAAAAATTCGTAATCGGCAGACTGCGCCAGGGCCGCCGGGACC
>CAZXCO010000074.1:0-5677 GCA_964639095.1 uncultured Solibacteraceae bacterium | reverse complement strand
GCCGAATCGGCAAGCTCGTCATGGATCGTGGCCAGAGCCTTTCCGATCACGAGTCTTCGCTGCCAGCCGCGCATCCAGTCTGCGAAAAATGAATTCGCAGAGTCCTCGGAGGCCACGGCCTCCGCCGCAATGTCGATGCTGATATCCCGGCGTCCCGTCAGAAGGAAAGCGAGCCAGTAAAGATTGGCGGCCGCCTTCCTGATGTGGTCCGTGTTTTTCGCGGTCCCTGTCTCCATTTGCTGTTTCACCCTGCCAATACAAAGCACTTCTGGCGCCGCTCCACTCTGATTGAAAATACAGCGATTACGCGTTCGCCGGCAGAACGTTTGCTGATGTGCCGACCCGGAGTGTGCCGAACTATGGACACAACCGCACTTCGCGTCGGGCCGTACCCCACGTCCAGGCCGGGCTCCGGCTCCCGATTCTGGCACTTCCATTCGCGGTGCGGAGCGCAGGTTGGGAAACGACAATAATTCGTCTCACAGAAGGAATCCGCATGCAGCATACCCTGGCAGATCGACGACAGGTCGATCTCCTGCGCGTGTGAACTCACGCTGCTTTCGCACTTGTTCGACCTTCGCTGAGGTCGGAATGTAAATATTTGGACCGCCATTGTGAACTCGGTGCATCGCGCAAGGGTCACTGGTAGCCTGAAATCCGCGACAGGAGACGGAGGATGCGTCGCACCGGCCACAACTCTCGCCGCGAGCGTGTAGCCGTCCACCTCCGGCAGCGAGTCCAGGACGCGTTGTGGTCGATGACCGTTAACCGTGAACCGGGTATCAAGATCGGCCGATAGGGTGACCCTGCAACGGACAACGTCCGGTATCCGTTGCAGCCCTATCGCGTCGCCGCCAGCGGCGGACATGGGCATCTTCCGCATCTCAATGCACAGCGACGTGCCCGGTTGATTTGCTCTTCTTCAGCAGCAATATCAGGAACAGGCAGAGTCCGCAAAACGCCGTCGTCCCTTCAAAGATATCGATGAACGACCAGAGATAAGATTGCTGAACGAGCGTGTGATACAGCATGATCGCCGCCTTGTGGAGAGAGTCAGGCGAACCACCAGCCGAGTGCCCATTGAGATAGCGCGCAAGCCCATTCAATCGAATCCGAAAAGCACCACTAAGGGGGCTCAGATTGCCAACCAGCGTGAACTGATGCACTTGAGATCGACGAGCGAGCAGTGTGCTGACGGCGGAAATCCCAACGCTGCCCCCGACGTTTCTCATCAGGTTGTAGATTCCAGTGGCATTACTCATTTGCTCCAATGGCAGTCCCCCCAGCGATACGACGTTGAGTGGGACGAAGAGAAAGCCCACGGCCACTCCATTCAGGAAAAGCGGCCAAAGCAAGCTCCAGGGCGATATGTCGAGTGTCACTCGAGACAGCGAGTAAGTTGACCAACCGAACATTACGAAGCCGGCAGCGACCAGCAGCCGGCCATCCACCTTCTCGGTAAGTTTCCCGGCAACGGGCATTGCGAGAAACGATCCCACACCACGCGGAATCATCGCGACGCCGCTCTGAAATGCCGGATACCCGAGCAGTGTCTCAAGGAAGATCGGGACGATCGTGGTCATCCCGTACAACAGAGCTCCAACCCCACCCATCAGTAGCGATCCGAATCCGAAGTTACGGTTGCGGAGGACGCGGAGATTAACCACCGGCCTCGCGGTCTTCAGTTCGCGGACCAGAAACAGCAGCAGTCCAATCGCTGCAAGCGCGATCATCCATGTGATGAAAGACGAACCAAGCCAGTCATCCTCCTGCCCTTTGTCGAGAAATATCTCCTGGCACCCGAGCCACAGCGCCATTAACCCAAACCCGATGCTGTCGAGTTTGCCGGCCCGTGCGGTACGAACCCATGGCGGATCTTCCACATATTTCGAAATCAACCAGAAGGCCAGCAGCCCAAGAGGAACCTTGATATAGAAGATCCATCTCCAGCTGTAATTGTCTGTAATCCAGCCGCCGAGTACTGGCCCGATGACGGGCGCAACAACGACACCCAGGCCATATAAGCCCATGGCCCGCCCTTGCTGCTCTTTCGGGAAGCTCTCGATCAGTACAGCCTGGGAAATGGGCTGCAGCGCTCCACCCCCGGCGCCCTGAATGATTCGCATCAACAGGAGCATGGGAAGACTCACGGCCAGTCCACAAAACAAATTGGCAACAGTAAATATCAGAAGGCACGCCAGGAGAAATCGCTTGCGTCCAAACCGCGCGCCGAACCATCCGCTGCTCGGCAGGACGACCGCATTTGATACGAGGTAGGTCGTGAGAACCCACGTCGCTTCGTCGTAGGTTGCGGATAAACTTCCGGCTATGTGTTGCAGCGACACTGCCGCGATGGTGGTATCCAGGACCTCCAGGAATGTAGCCAGCATTACGGCGAGCGCTATCAGCCATGGGTTCGCGCTGGGCCGATACTGTTCCTGCACTGAATCGATGCTCATGTACAGGTCCTCACCGGGTGATGATGGTCGCGTCGACATTCATGCCGGGACGCAGAATAAACCCATTGTTCTGGTTCACCAGAATCTTCACGGGGATTCGCTGAACCACTTTGACGAAATTGCCGGTTGCGTTCTCTGGCGGTAACAGGCTGGAGCGTGCACCAGTGGCGCCTGCAATGGAGTCCACGTGACCGGTGAACGCTTTTCCATACATATCAACATCGATCTCGGCTTCTTGTCCCGGATGAACCCTGGCGAGTTGTGTCTCCTTGAAATTTGCAGTCACCCAGATCCGGTCCAGAGGAACCAGGATGAAGAGTTGCTGGCCGGGTTGAATGATCTGGCCGGGTTCCACGCTCTTGCGCGTTACGACGCCGTCCATCGGTGCTGTAATCGTGCAATAGCTCAATTGAAGTTCGGCGGCATGCAGATCCGCTTTCGCCTTCGCGACGACGGCCTGGGCTGAGGTCGCCCTGGCCGAACTGATGGGAACTTCTCTTTCAGAAGCACGCGCGTGTGCCAGGTCCGCCTGTGCTCGTGTCAGATCCGCTCTTCCGTTCAACATCGCGTTTCTGCGGATTTCCACCTCCTTCCGCGCAGCTTGCACCTTCTGGCGGGCCGCCTCCAGTTCGCTCTGTGCGACTCGCGCAGTCGCTGCATACGCATCCAATTCCTGCGGCGATATCTCTTCTTTTGTCGCCAGCGGTTTCATGCGGCCCAAATCGGACGCCGCTCTTTCAGCCGCGGCCCGCTTTGCCTCGACGTTCGCTTTGGCAAACGCAAGGTCAGCGCCTTCCGCCTGCTCAAAGGCAACCTGCGAGCGTTCGTAATCTGCCTCACGCGCGGCCACCTGAGCAACTGACCCGGACGTCGTACTCGTCGTGGTTTCTCTGGTCAGAGGGACTCCGGTCTCCGCGGCCTTTGCCTGAGCCTCGGCGATTGCGAGAGCGGCCCGCGCCTGAGCGACCTTCGCCTGGTAGTCTCTGGCATCAATGCGAATGAGGACCTGGCCCGCCTTGACCTGCTGGTTGTCATTGATGAGTACGTCCGAAGTGCTGCCGTAGACCTTCGACGCGATCGGATCGATGTCTCCATCCACTTGCGCATCGTCGGTGCTCTCTCGATCGTGGTAATGAAACACAAGACCGGCGCAGGCGATGACAAGTACTGCCCCGATCACGATTGCCAGAGCCCGCACGCGTGGATTTGCCAGTCGCCCGGACGGGGGGCGGCCTTCTCGCTGCGGCTTGAGCTCTGCGCTCGACAATTCTTTGATCACGTCGTCCGTTTCAGTCGGCATAGCTGTCCTCTCATTTGCCATACAGTGTCTCGATCTGGCCCGTTGCATGGGCCAGGTCGGCCCTCGATTGATTGAATCGATAGAGGGCGTCGATTTGGTTGTCGCTTGCGCGCGAGAGTTCGTCCTGCGCCGTGATGACTTCAATGTTGTTGGCGACGCCAGCCTGAAAGCGATCACGGGCCTGGCCGACTTCCTCGTGAGCGAGCTGAATGCCCGAATTTGCAACCTCGACTTCATCACGGGCTGCCTGCAATTGCGCGTTGGCGGTTTTGACTTCCAATGCAATGCGATCGCGAAGGCCCTGCCTTTCCTGTTCCAGCTTCTGGAGAGCAAGATCGGACTTCGCGATCTCCGCCTTGATTCGTCCACCTGTAAACAGGGGCACGCTTACCGTTGCGGCGTACTCGTATACCGGCGATGAATTGCCAGGACGAAGTCCTGCATATGCCCAGGATCCCGACAGAGTTATCGCCGGCAGACGAGTAGCGCTTGCAGCTTTTTCCTCCTGCCGCAGTTCCTGCTTTTGCGCTATAAGACTCTTCATTTCCGGCCGGTCCTGATACGCCTGGCCCACTTCTGCCTGGAGCGGCGACACAGAGGTGTCGAAATACTTCATCTGATCGGTGATGGCGATGGATTGAGCAGGATCCAGGTGCAGTAACTTCGAGAGTCCGTAAAGCGACGTCTCCAGCAGGGTCTGCGCGATGATCAGAGCCTGATTTTCATTCTTCAGCTCAACGTTGGCGCGGAGTGCATCGAGTTTGGTGCCGGCGCCACTGGCCTGACGGTCGGATGCCAATTTATAGAGAGCCTTCGCGAGATCCACTCGTGACTGTGCGGCCCGCACACGAGCGGTTGCCCTCATACAGCTCAGATACTGGGAAACAACGAGCAGAACAGTTTGTTCCCGGACCCCGGTGCGCTGCTCCCCCGCCGACAGTTGCGCATATCCGGATGCTCTGAAGCGCCGCCACAACGTGAGGTCGAATATGGGAACAGAAGCTGTTGCTCCTCCTTCAACAACCTGAAAGCCGCGGTTTAATGCAATACTCGCTGGGGGCTTCCGGCCAAGAATCGTCGCGAGGTTCTCCTTTCGCAATCCTTCCGCGACGTCGCTCTGAACTTGTGGAAGTAAAAAGGAGCGCGAAATGCTGCGGTCCTGCCCCGATTCCGCAACCGTGATGTTTGCGAGCTGCACTTCCGGGCTCTGCCTGAGGGCGATGTTGACCGCTTCGTGAAGGGTGAGTCGTAGCGGGGACGACTCACTGGCCGCTGCAGCGCTCGCCGCCATCGCAATGATTCCAGTTAACAGGGCCGGCCCGCGAAACCGGAGTCCGGCAGCGATGAGGAGTTCCGAGAGCGTGCGCTTCATTGGCGTCGCTCCTCCGGGCTATCGGACTCTCCCCGCCAGATGGGGACAGCGCCGGACTTAATCTCAGCGCCATCCAGCGTGGCGTGTTCCCCATTGCTCTTGGTCGTCGATTGCTGCAGACAGCACAGGAGGAAATCGTTGTGCCAGAGGCCCGGCATACTCGAGAGCCCGATCGCGGAATCCGTCGGGTAACGTCCACCGACGCCGTCCCAAAACTCGAACATGTTCGCCCTCTCGATGCCGCGCCGCCTGTAGTGGCGGAACGCCTGGTCGCCCATTACGGGATCGGGCTCGAATCCGCCGTTCCCGAGACTGGCCACATTGCTGATGCGCTTCCCGGTCTGCCCCATCCATGCGCCGCCTGGCAGCCGGTCGCAAAGATCGCCCATGCGGCGCAGGGCGTCGTGGACTTGCAGCACCATGTTCCGGCTCTCGACAAGCACCGATGCGCTGGCCGATGCACCCAATGCGATGCACGGATGCACCTCCCGAACCCTCGTGGAATGCGATTCGAGGGCCTTCCTCGCGGGGCTTACTACCACCGAA
>CAZXCO010000073.1:0-9875 GCA_964639095.1 uncultured Solibacteraceae bacterium | reverse complement strand
GGGACTTATGCTCAAGCAGAGCCGCATCTCGTCTGCCATGATTCTGATGGCGATGACGGCAGCAGCCGGCGCCGCGCAGGTCGTGACTTCGGCCCACTCCGGAACGCTTCATTACTTTGAAGGCGACGTCACCATCGATGGTGCGCCGGCGCCACACCAAAAGGGCCGGTTTGCGGAAATCAAGGAACAGGGCGTATTGCGGACCGGCAAGGGCCGCGCGGAAGTCCTCCTGACGCCTGGCGTGTTTCTGCGTGTGGGCGAAGACAGCGCGATCAAACTGCTCGATAACCGTTTGATCAGCACCCGGGTCGAGATTGTCTCGGGAACCGTGATGGTCGAATCGGACGATCCGCAAATGTCGGTGAAGGACTCGCCGGTTACCCTCATTTACAAGAACTACGATATGCAGCTCGTGAAGCACGGGCTGGTGGAGATCAGTTCGGACCCCGCACAGATCAAGGTCTATAAAGGCCAGGTGGTGGTCAGCACGGCGAACGATCGCGCCACTGTCAAGGAGGGGCGGATGCTTCCTTTCTCGGGTGCGCTCTCCGCGGAAAAGTTTGACGACAAAGCAGGCGATGATCTTTACCTTTGGACTCGAGACCGGTCACAGAGTCTCTCGGCGGCCAGCATGGCATCGGCGCGGCTGATCAATTCCAGTTCGAGCGGGTCTTTGTATTCCGGACTTGGCTTCGGAGGCAGCGCATGGAGCAACGGGTGGTACTTCAACCCGTATTTCGGAATGTACACCTTCGTGCCCGGTGGCGGCGCCTTCTTCAACCCGTGGGGATACGGATTCTTCAGCCCGGCAACGATTTACGATTACTACACCCCGGGCGTTTACTGGTATGGCGGCGGCGGAGCCCGCGGCGCCAGTGCGATCGGCCGCCCTGTGGCGATCACGGGCGCGCCGTCCGGTAATCGGCCGGCTTCTCTCTCCTCGCTTCGCCCCGGTGGGGGAACCGTCAGCAATGGAATGCCTGCGCTGGGCTCCCCGATACGCGGTGGCAGCATCATCGGCGCGCGTCCCGGTCCAGCCATGGGTGGCGGCCCCGCGATGGGTGGCGCTGCCGTGGTCGGCGGCGGCCGTCCCGGATTCTCGGGATCGCGCGGCGGCAGCATGGGCATTGGCGGCGGTGGCGGACGCGTATTCTCTGGTGGCGGCGGCGCAGCCGGACGCGCCAGCGCGGGAGGCGGCGCCAGCGGAGCGCGTGGCCGCTGAGCCGCGAGACGCGCAAGGATGAGCCCCTGCGCGTGATATCCTGAGCTTTCGCTTTCAGGCGAAGCTGAAACAGAACCGGAGAGATGGCCGAGTGGTTGAAGGCGCACGCTTGGAAAGCGTGTATAGGGGAAACTCTATCCAGGGTTCGAATCCCTGTCTCTCCGCCAGCCTCATTCTTGTCCGGCTCTACGCACTTAATGCGGCTGAATTTTGCGGGACCCCGCGCAAATTCCATTCGAAGGCCCGCTGATCGATTCCAAGGCAGCGCGCATCTCATCCATCCCGAAGTGACCGTAGCGAGCAGACATTTTCGCGAGTGTACTGGCCGACTCCCCGACCATCTTCGCGATCTGTCTAGTGCGCGGGGAGTCAGCGGAATCGTGCGCCCGGAACCCCGCGCCTCTTGTCCTTGCCGAATGTCAGGCAGCGATTGACAAAGTCAACGTTCTTCCACTGCAGGCGGCGAATCGTTCCGTAAAGAGCCGGGAAACTCAGGCAGACCGGGACCATCGCGCTGGTCAAGCCGGGGTCAGTGGCCCGGGCGGTCGGCGGTCTTCTCAACCCGACAGCATTGAATCCGACAGCATTGAATGCGGCTGGCGCCGTGAGACGCGGGTTGCTCGCGCCTGCCAGCCCGCGGATTACGACCGGATTGCTCGCAACGCAATAGGTCGCGGTTCCCTCTGTTTCATTGGGCGATGCTGACGTTGGGACCGTTGCTTGCCATCCCGTTCACCGTGATCACAAGCGGGTAATCTCCAGGCGCCAGCGACGGAACTCGGAAATTCACCTGATACAGCCCGACGAGCGAAGGCGTGAGCCCCAGATAGAGAACGTCCACCTTTACCCCGCCAACAGTGACTGAATAGGACGAAGTAACCTGCGACAGCCCACTGGGCGAAGCCGCGCCTGTCTGAAGGCTCCCGGCCGCATTGACAGAGCCGCCGCCAGTCAAATACCCGACGAGCACGTCACCTGAATGTGCCGGCGACGCGTCAGAGTTCACCGAACCATCCGGGTTCTGAACTACGGCCCGATTATCTCCGTAGGTGAAGACGCCGGGCGAGGCCGGCTCGAGAACAACGCTCGCCGTATTGCTGGGCTGTCCCGAATTCGAGACCACGATTGATACAGGCGTGCCGGTGGGAGTCTCAAAGGGCATCTGAGCATTGATCTGGCCCGGCCCGACGTAGAACAGCGGAGCAGGCGAACCATTCACCAGAACCCGGGTCGAACCGAGAGTGCGCGGCAGTGGAAGCGCCTGTGCCGATGCTTCCTCCCACGCCAACTGGCTGCCGAAAACAGAGAACAGAGAACCCGCGGAAAGCCGCCCGGGTGCGAAGCTGCCGCTGTTGACGATAGCCTGCTGCGGCGCAACGAATTGCGGTTCCGCTGAACCGGCGATCACGTAGCCGGGATCGGTCCCTATGAACAGAACGCCCTTGCCGTCCTGAACAACTGCGAGTACGTAATCGACTGTGCCGTTGGCATTGCTTACCCGGGCGGTTCCTGAACAATCACCCGCGAGCGAATACGTCCCCGTGCCCGTCGCCGGCGTGATTATGCCTCCGACGTTCGCATTACTGGAAACGGCCAGTCCACCGTTTCCATCAGCGACCACCTGACCGTCATCTGCATAAAGATACGCTGCATTGCCGGATACGATCGATCCCGTCAACAGATACCCGTAGCTTCCGCTGAATGCTGCGCTATTGCAGGGCGGCGGTGTTGCCGATGCAGCACTCAGCCGGTACGCGCGCCCGACAGCCACAACGCCGGGAGTCGAGGTCGCGACGATTATGCTCTGCCCGCTGTTCGTCACCCGAAAGCTCAGAACTGAAGTGGACTGCGAGTTCACGGTCAGAGTAATGGTCCCGGAACAGTCGGGCTGAACGGAATAGCTTCCGGCAAGCGTATACGTGCTCAGCAGGCCATTTACGCTCGCTTTCGATTGACCGGATGCGCCGCCATTTCCATCTGTAGCAAGTTTGCCCAACTCGGCATAAGGGAGCACCTGATTGCCCGACGCGACAGACCCGGTAATCAAATAGAAGTACGTCCCGCTCAGGACCGAATTACTGCACGCGCCACCGCCTATCTGGGTTTGAGCATGAAGAGCGCTCGTCAGTAATGCAGTCGCGATCAGATATCTGGAGAGTCGAAGCTTCATCGGAACTGCCGAGATTACAGCTTTAAGGGCAGAGAGTTCAATGGCGCTGAGGTACCGAAAATGAGTTGGGAATACCGGTACCCGCGCGAGACTGTGAGGCCGAGATCATATGCCGACCCGCGAGGATGTACGGAATTGTGTATGGAACGAAGTTCGTTACCAAAGATTTTCCCCGGTTTTTTAGCCATTTCCATGAGCTTTCAATCGCGAGCGGTAAGCACCTGACTTTTTGGCGTTTGTGCGAACTCTTGGCGACCGTAACCATTCATCCTGGCAATTCACACGCAGGAGGCCCGGGCTTCGAGTCCCGGCGCGCCCACCATCAAAGTACTTACTGAATTTCCTTCCAACCAGACTTGTCCTATACCTGATCCTTGTACTGCTCCAGCGCAACTTTGACCAGTTGGCTGCGCGTGCGCACGCCTAATTTCTCGCAGACGTGCCGGACGGAAGCTTTGACCGCGCCCTCCGAAATCTGCAGTCTCGCGGCGATCTCGCGGTTTGACAGGCCCTGAAGGATCGCGCGCAGCACCGTCTTGTCGCGATCCGTCAGGTTTGGGCGCCGCGGCCCTCGCGTCCGGTCCACCGCGCGGAAAAGCGGCGCGAGATACGCCTGCTCCATGAAGACTTCGCCGTTCGCAATCTTCCGGATCGAACTGCAGAGGACGTCAATCGAGTGGTGTTTGTGGAGAATCCCGGAGACACCCACCTGCACCAGTTGCACCGCTTCCTGATCGCTCATTCCCGCCGTGACGACCAGAATGTGGCCCTCGAATCCTCCGGCGCGCACGCTGCGCACAAAATCGAGAGCCCTCTCCGGCCCCAGATTCACGTCGAGCAGCACCACATCCGGCCGGCCCTCCTGAACGGCGGCGAGGCCTTCCGTCGCGGAGCCGGCCTGCCCCGTCACCAGGAAGCCGGGTTCCTTTTCCAGCATTCGCGCGAGCCCCTCACGGAACATGGCATGGTCGTCGATCAACAGGATGCGGATTGTCTCCACTGCGGTTTTATTCGCACCGGCACTCATGTGTTCTGGTCCTCGATATTTCCGGCGATTTGAAGCTCGACCACGAAGCAGGCGCCCGATGCCCGCGGTTCAAAACGCAAGTCTCCCCCGTAGCTTCGCACAACCGCGCGCGAAACGTAGAGTCCCAGTCCCGTACCATTGGCGCCGGGCTGGAACGGAGCGAAGAGACGCTCCGGCTCCTGCACGCCGGTTCCGGTATCCGAGAATCGCACCATCACCCTTTGCTCCTCGATCGATGCCGTAATCGACAACTCGCGCACCGGCCTCGTCCGGACTGCGCGAAGACTGTTGTGAGAGAGATTGAGGAATACCTGGAGCAGCGCCGGGGCATCGGCAAAGACCTGTGGCAGGATCCGCGGCGTCAGCCAGCAGATCGCGCCTCCGATTTCGCGCCAGGCCGGATCGATGATGATGCGCAAATCATTGAGAACGTTCCCTGGGTCCACCTCGCTCGCCGTCTCGCTTGTCCTCGACCGCAGTTCGACTGCGACGATTTGCTGCAGCCCGCCCGCAATGGAAGTAAGCGCCCGAAAATCCTCATCCTCGGCAAGACCGTGCTTTTCCCGCAGATTGGCCGAGAGCACCGAGATCGCGCCGCAGAGATTCCGGATTTCGTGGAATACGGCCGCGGCCGCAATCCGGCTCCCCTCTGACAACTGGCGGAAGCTCTGCTCCTCGCGTTCCCGCATCTCCTCGGACGAATCCACCACGATCGCGGCGAGCCGCATGCCGAACGGCGTTCTGTAGGAGGAGAACCAGGCGTTGGCGAGAAAGATCTCGCCGTTTTCGCGTTGTCCCTGGGACTGCGTGGCGGTCCGCAGGCCCTCGGGCCCGGGATCGAACTGCAGCGCGTCGGCCAGTACAGGCAGCCAGGCGCCGATCGCGCGGCCTTTAAGCGTCTCGCTTTCCGGGACCATGAAGAGCGTATTGGTGGCGCGATTCGCCGCCAGAATCGTGCCCTTCTCATCCACGGTGAGGATCGCCGCCGGACTGCTCTCCACGAGGATTCGCAACTGCTCCTCGGCTTCGCGCCGAAGATCCTGCTCGCGCCGCAGATTGCCCAGATGCGCGATAGCGAGTTCGCGGTTGCGGATCAGCGCAGCCACCAGAAGCCCGCAGGAAGCATAGGCCAGCGTGGCGAAGACGAAACGCAGAAGCTCTTCGAGATCAGTCGGCCTCGGAAGATCGAACAGCGACCGGAACGAAGAACAGACAATCGCCAGCAGAACGATTCCCGGCCGCGGCAGGACCGTCGCGCCGATCACCATGGGCACGATGTAAAAGACGCCGAGCGAGGCCCGGGTTCCGACATACCAGTCGGCGGTGGCGATGAGCGCAATCAGCCCGCCGATCGCAAGCAGCGTTCGTGCCCTGCCCGGTCTGGGATTGGCGTCGTTCACTGATTCCACAATAAAGCCCCGGCATGGCTGAAAGATAATCTCTCAGGATCGAAGGACTGACATAATTATCTCTTTAGAAAGAAAAGATGTAAACGAAAGAATGCCAGTCAGGACCGGCAGACAGAGGCGCCGACGCAACAGTTTTGCTGATAATTCAGGCAGATAGCGCTCTCGCATCCATATCCTTCGCGTTATCTTCACTATCTTCGAGTCATCAAATTCGAAAAATCTGGGCGTGGGATTCAAATAATCGATTGGACACTGTCGCACCTGGCCTTTAGACTGCAAATTCCGGGTAACTGATAAAGCAGTAACGCACGAATCAGTTCCACTTATGATTCGCGAGTTGTGTCCACTGGTTTGTCCGGATCGCGGAAACTTCTGAAGGAGCACAGAACACATGAATCGAAACCCGTCTTACTCGCAGAAGCTGTCCCGTCTCAGGACGCGGCTGAAGGACCCGGAGTGGCGCAGATATGGCGCGCTGCTCTTTTTTGGGAAGACAGCCGCCATCGGCCTCCTGGTCCTGGCAGCGGCTTTTCTCAACCCGGATCTGATCGGTTTCCGCGCTCTCGCGGCCGATCCGGTTCTGAAGGGCAATGACATCGTCAACCCGATCAACACGCTCTGGACGCTGCTGGCGGCGTTCCTCGTCTTCGGCATGCAGGTCGGCTTCACGATGCTGGAAGCCGGGTTCTGCCGCTCCCGCGAGACTGTGAACGTGCTCATGGAATGCATCGTGGACACATGCCTCTGCGGTCTCCTGTTTTACGCGTGGGGCTTCGCGTTCATGTTCAGCCACGGCAACGGGCTGATCGGGTTGAACTGGTTCTTCCTGCAGGGCGCGCCGGCGACTTACGAATCCACGGGCGTCGCATTCCTGGCATTCTGGCTCTTTCAGTTCGCGTTCGCCGATACCTGCTCGACCATTACATCGGGCGCCATGATCGGGCGCACGGGATGGGTGGGCGACCTGGTCTACAGCATCGGCGTCTCCGGTTTCATTTACCCGATCATCGGCCACTGGGCGTGGGGACCGGATGGCTTCCTCGCCACCATGGGCAGCGCGGGCAACTTCCTGCCCTGGGTGGGAACGAGTTTCCATGATTTCGCCGGTTCCACGGTCGTACACACGATCGGCGGCTTCATCGCTCTGGCCGGCTCACTCGTGCTGGGACCACGGCTGGGCCGCAAGTTCAAGCGGGACGGCGGCGGACCCATGCTGCCGCACGACCTGACCATTGCGGCATCCGGCGGCCTGATTCTCTGGTTCGGATGGTACGGATTCAATCCCGGCAGCACGCTCTCGGCCATGGACTTTGCCGGCGTCGGGCGCGTGGCCGCGAACACCACACTCGCCGCCTGTTCGGCGGGTCTCGTGGCCATGTTCGCCGCTTACCGCCTGAGCAAAAAGTGGGACCTGAGCTTTACCGTCAACGGATTTCTGGCAGGGCTTGTCGCCATTACCTGCCCGTGTTACTGGGTCAGTCCGCTGGGCGCAATCCTGCTGGGCGCGGTGGCGGGAGTGATCGTGGTCTACGGGGTGGAACTGCTGGAGTGGCTGCGCATCGACGACCCGATCGGCGCGGTTCCGGTTCACGGCATGTGCGGGATCTGGGGCACTCTGTCGCTGGGATTTTTCGCCTCCGGCCAGTTCGGCTCCACCGGCCCGTTTGCGGCCGACAATTCGGCGCCGCTTCGCGGCCTGTTCTATGGCGGCGGATTTCAGGTTCTGACTGCCCAGGCCATCGGCAGTCTGACGATCACAGTATGTACGTTCGTGGTTGCGCTGGTTCTGATGTACTCCGTGAATGCCATGGGAATTCTGCGCGTCTCGGAAGAGGGCGAGCGGGAAGGCCTGGATCTGCACGAGCATGGCATCTCCGCTTATCCGGAATATGTGATCTCGGCGCTGTCCGGTCCGGCCGCGATGACGATCCAGCGCGATGTTGCTGCTCCGGCGGCCGTGCCTTCGCACATAAAACTGGGCGAAGCCACTCACTGATTTCAACGTTCACCGGTCTCAACGTGGAGGGCGCCCGAATCTTCTGATGACGGCGTCCTTTCCGGAAAGAAAAGCATCCGAACGCGGCACGAGGGAGCGATATGAAAAAGATTGAAGCGATCATACAGCCATTCAAGCTGGATGAGGTGAAAGACGCGCTGGTCGGCGCCGGAATTGACGGCATCACGATTTCCGAGGTGCATGGGCACGGCCGCCAGAAGGGCCACACCGAGACATACCGGGGCGCCGAATACAAGGTCGACGTGCGGCCCAAGATCAAACTGGAACTGGTTGTGGCCGACGCGCAACTGGAACGTATTGTCAATGTAATCGCGGATGCGGCAAAGACGGGCAAGATCGGCGACGGCAAGATATTTATCTCACCGATTGAAAATGCCGTGAGAATCCGGAACGGCGATCTCGGCGAAAACGCCTTGTGAGAGCGCCCTGCCGCGCCGGAGGCGCTGCTTACACGATCAGCATGCAGTCGCCGTAAGAAAAGAAACGGTACCGTTGGGCGACAGCATGCCGGTACGCTGCCAGCGTCAGTTCTGTGCCCGCAAAGGCGCAGACCAGCAGCAGCAGGCTGGTGCGCGGCAAATGAAAATTCGTCAGCATGGCGCTGACGCGGCGAAACCGGTAGCCCGGATGGATGAAAAGGTCCGTCGAGCCCGCCCGCGCGCCGCTGACTGCTGCAGATTCCAGCGTGCGGACGCTCGTCGTGCCGACCGCGACCACGCGCCGCGCCGATTCGATTTCGCGCCACGCGTCGTCGGGAATGGAGTAGCGTTCGAAATGGAGTCTGTGATTCTCGAAGTCTTCCCGCTCGATGGGTTGAAAGGTGCCCAGCCCGACATGCAGTGTCACGCGGGCAATGCGGGCGCCGGCGCGGGCGGCGCATTCGAGAATTTCGCCGGTGAAGTGCAGGCCCGCGGTCGGTGCGGCAGCGGAACCGGGCGCGCGCGCGAAGACCGTCTGGTAGCGTTCGCGGTCCGCCGCGCTGTCGGGCCGCTTGATGTACGGCGGCAGCGGCACGTGGCCCAGCCGTTCGATGGCCGCGTATATATCGGCGGCGCCGGAGAAACGCAGCGTGCGCTCGCCGCGTTCGCCGTGCGCGATCACCTCGGCTGAGAAGCCGCTGTCGAAGCGAATCGTATCGCCGGTTCGCAGCTTCCGGCCAGGCCGGACGAGCGCGCGCCACTCGCGATCGTCTCCCGGCGCCGGTTCGAGAAGCAGCACTTCCACCGCGCCGCCGGAATTGCCTCGTTCTCCGAAGAGGCGCGACGGCAGCACGCGCGAATCGTTGAGAACGAGACAATCCCCTTCGTGCAGGAAGGAGGGAAAGTCGCGAAACCGGCGGTCTTCGAACCGCTGTTCGGCACGATGCAGGACGAGCATCCTCGCGGCGTCCCGCTCAGCCGGCGGCTCCTGCGCGATCAGGTCTTCGGGTAGTTCGTAATCGAAGTCGGAGAGCTTCATCGGGGCCGCGACAGAAGCTTCTGCACTTCGGCATACGTCACCGCTTCTGCTTCGAGCGGCTTCCAGGATCCTTCGTCCCGCACCTGCCGCGCAAAACGGCGCAGCGCGCCCAGCGCGACGCGGGAGGGACCCGACCCCGTGCTGACACGCTTCACCCCCAGCCGCTTCAGCCCGGCGAGCGGCGGTGTTCCAATCGTCACGAGGATATTCAGCGGACCCTGCACCGCTTTCACCAGCCGTCCGATTGTTTCGGCGTCGGCCACCCCGGGCGCGAACAGGCAATCCGCGCCGGCTTCGCGGAAAGCATTCAATCGCTCGACGGCGCGGTCGAAGCGGGTGGATTCCTCACCGTGCTTTGCGAGGAAAATGTCCGTGCGGGCGTTGAGCACAAACGGCATCCCCGCCTGATCCACGACCTTCTTCACGGCGCGGATCGACTCGAGCTGCTGCGGCAGAGCTATGAGGACGTGATCGGCCATATCCTCCAGATTCATTCCCACCGCGCCCGCGGCGATGACTTCACGGGCGGTTTCCGCAGCATCGCCGTAGCCCGCTTCGACATCGGCCGTTAC
>CAZXCO010000072.1:0-3687 GCA_964639095.1 uncultured Solibacteraceae bacterium | reverse complement strand
TCGCGTTGAAACTTGACGCAGAAAACCTTCCGCGCGCCTTCAGGAATCGGAGCAGACTGCCCCACGTTGGTACCGGATCCGGAGCCCATGTCGTCAGGATAGCAGCGGCGGACGGCGTTTGTGCCAGTCCGTGCGATTTTGAAACTCCCGCCCCAGAGCGAGGAGCGTGTTCTCGGAAAACGGCGGCCCCACCAGTTGCAGACCGACCGGAAGATTGCCGGCAAAACCGCAGGGGATCGAAAGTGCGGGGATTCCCGCCAGATTGCCCGCCTGAATCAACCGCCGCATGCCCGGATCGGACGGCGGAGGCAACGGAACCGGCTCCGGGCCGTCGAGCGGTTCGGTGATCTTCGGAGCGACCTCGTAGCGCGACGGCGCGACGAGAATGTCGATGTTGCCAAAAAGCTCGCGGAACTTCTGCTTCACAAGAGAGCGGATTCGCATCGCCTTGAGGTACTCGGTAGCCGGGATGTCGAGATTCGCCCGAAGGGCCGCCGCCTGGCTGGCGTCGGCGAGATCGTTGACTCTTCCGCTGCGGATGAGGGTTTCGAAAACGGAAGCCTCTTCCGCGCCGATCACGACATCGGCCAGTGGCCCGTAAGGCAGGTCGGGCAGGCCGGTTTCGACCATCCGGACGCCGGTGTCGCGGATCACCTGCATCGCCGCCTGAAAGGCCGGGCGAGTCATTTCATCCGCCCAGCCGACGTCGGAGGGCGCAAAGCCGACCTTCAAATCGCTGAGGCGGCGGGCGTACTGCGGGGTGTAGTAAAAGCTTTTGTCCGCGGAGCCCGGGTCCTTCGAGTCGGAGCCGGCGATAGTCTGCAGGACCAGACCGCAATCCTCGGCGCTGTGGCACATCGGCCCGATCTTGTCCATCGTCCAGGAGAGAGCCATCGCGCCGTGGCGGCTCACGAGACCGTAGGTGGGCCGCAGTCCGGTAATGCCGCAGTAAGCGGACGGCGTGAGGATGGAGCCTGACGTTTCCGAACCCAGAGCAAAGGGAACCAGCCCGGCCGCGACGGCGCTTCCCGAGCCGCTCGACGAGCCGCCCGACCAGCAGCTCCGGTCCCAGGGGTTCAGACCCGGCCCGAACAGGGAGGCGGACGCCAGGCGGTAGCCGCCGCCTCCGGCCAGTTCGACCATGGAAAGCTTCCCGATCAGCACGGAGCCGGTCTTGTCCAGCTTCCGCAGCACCGTGGCGGTCTCATCGAAGACCTGTGCGGCGTACGGCTTTGCGCCCCATGTGGTCGGATAACCGGCAAACGCCAGCAGGTCTTTGGCCCCGAACGGGATGCCCTGCAGCGGTCCGCGATAACGCTCCCGCTTCAGCTCGTCATCCACGTCTTTTGCGCGCCGCAGCGCGACTTCGGTGAGGGGCAGCGCGAGTGCGTTGTAGCGCGGTCCGAATTTCTCGAGCCGCTCCGCAAAGGCGCGCACCAGTTCCACCGTCGAAAACTCGCGTTTCCGCAGCCGGGCGTTGAGGTCGGTGATTCCGGCAAAGAAAACGTCGTCGTTCATGCCTTGAAGTGGAACGCCGGCTCGAGAGATATGGGGATTTCGAAGCTTGCCAGTTCTTCGGAATTGTCCCGATGGGATTCCCGCGCAACCTTGTCCCAGTCTTCAGGCGGCGCCGGCGTCTGCGCAAGGGCTACTGCCCCGAGCGAAACCGCGAGCGACCCGGCGGCCACGCCCGCAAGCTGCCTGCGCGTGAGCCTCCCGCCCGCCGGGGATGCGCCCTTTTTCGGATGACGTGCTGCCATCAGGCCTTTTGTTCAGAATACTTCGTTTCGAGCGCGTCCAGCGCGGCGTTCTCCATGGCGGAGCGGGGCGCCGTTTCGCCGGTCCAGATCTCGAACTGCCGCACGGCCTGTTCGATGAACATCTTCAGCCCCGGAATAACCTGCTTCCCCTGTTCCCGCGCGCGCCGGATGAGCGTGGTCTCCAGCGGATTGTAGACGAGATCGAAGACGATCTCACCGGGTATTGTGCCATCGAAGTAGCAATCGTTGACGTTGGGCCACATCCCGACGGGAGTCGCATTGATCACCACATCGAAGCGCCGGGCAAGCACCTGATCGTGAGACATCGGCTCGCCGCCGACCAGGCGCGCGAGAGCGCGCACGCGATCCGCGTTCCGCCCCGTGAGCGCCACTTTGGCCCCGGCATCCGCCAGAGCGCAGGCCGCGCTGCGCGCCGCGCCTCCGTTTCCGATGATCAGGATGCTGGACTTCGGAAGCTTGATGAGCCTCGACAGCGGGCCCGAGATCGCCTCCGCATCCGTATTGGCGCCGCGCCATTTCCCGCTCTTGCGCCAGACCGTATTGACAGCCCCGATGCGCCGGGCGAGCGGATCGACCTGGTCCAGATAGCGCATGATGCGCCGCTTGTGCGGAATCGTCACGCTGAATCCGGAGATGGGCAGGTCGCGCGCGAACTGGAAGAAATCGCGGAGTTGATTCGCGCTGACCAGCAGCGGCACATACACCGCGTCGATGCGGCGCGACTGAAAAGCGCGGTTATGAACGTGCGGCGAGACCGACTGCCGCACGGGGTCGGCAATCACCGCGAAGATCTTCGCCGCCCGCGTAAACTTGTCGATCCGGTAAAGGGATCTCAGCTGCCGCGCGTTCACCTGGCCGGACGCCGTGCCCTGCACGTGCGCGGGAGCCGCGTAAGTATACACCGCGCCGAACCCGGTCGAGAGCACGCGGGAGGGAAAACCCAGTTCCCCCATGGCGATCGTGACCAGCGGGATTTTCGGACTCAGGCGGCTGGCGGCCAGAATCCGCCCCGTGTCGCTTGGCTTCCGGGCCGTGCTGACGACCTTGTAGACGTCGGCCGGGACCTTTTGCATGCGTTTGAGGATCGGATCGAGCGGCGGCGTGGCCTCAAAGTGGTGCCAGGAGACAACCAGCTGCGCTCTGCTGCGCAGTGCCGCGCAGCGCTCCGGCGCCACTTCGGCGGTTTCGATTTCGACATCAACGGCCCGCGCCCCGTGGTCGATGGCGAAATCGAGGATGCGCAACTGATCCTCGATGCTCCCGTTGAACCGGCCGTGATTCTGATGGCGGCGGCACGTCGCAAGAATGGTGCAATTCGGATAGCCCTGCAGGAACTCCTCAATCGCCCGCGCTCCGACGGCCGGGTCGCGCAGGTAATCGAGACGGAACTCGAGAAAGTTCTCGCCAGCCTCGGCCTCTCGCCGGGCTTGTTCCAGCAGGCGTGGAACATCCGGAAGACCGAGCGCAATACAGATCTTCGGTAGGGGACGCCGCTGGGTCATATTCGGTTCATCAGAATATCAAAGCCCGGACGCCAGAGGCCCCCTCACCCGATTAGCTCACAGAATATCAGGTCCGGGACGCAGTTGTTCAATGAACAATGCGAATGGGCTCCGGGATGAGTCCGGGGTGCGACGCCCGTGCCTGCGTTGCGTGGTGGTTTTGTCTGCCAGGCATCGGAAACAACATCGGACACCGCTGCGCACGTGCGCCACGGCAGGACTTTTTTCGGCCTCGTATTTGGATCGCAGCGCGTGAGCCGCCGCTGCCGGCCGCGATAAATGCATGCAATATAGCCCGCTGGCGGCCGTTTTTTTGTAGTAATATTCCTTGGAGCGGTTCGCGCGTGTTTTTGAGTGAATCCACTGGAGGTTGTCGATGAAGAAGTATGCAGGAATTCTGGTAG
>CAZXCO010000071.1:0-7166 GCA_964639095.1 uncultured Solibacteraceae bacterium | reverse complement strand
GATCCGCCGCCTGCGCGCGGACGTTACCCATATCCCTTTCCATCGCGTGCCCCTGCTGCTCGACAAGCCGTACGCGGTCACCATTCACGATCTGAGCAGCCTCTTCTACGACGACGCAACCGGCCTGCTGCACGCTGTCCGCGGCTTCCGGTTACGCCGCGGCCTGGAACGGGCGGACGGTATTATCGCGGTTTCGGGCGCCACGCAGCGCGATGTCATGAATCTGGTTCCGGATGCCGCCCCGCGGATCCGGCTCATCTATAACGCGCCGGATCCTCTGTTCCTGCAGCGCCGCCTGCCCGACGGTCCCGGCCCGGCCGGACCGCAGCATGTCTCGCGCGAGCGGCATAGAATCCTCGAGCGTTATCAGATCCGCTATCCGTTTATTCTTTACGCCGGGTCGATCCGTCCGCAAAAGAACATTCCGCGGCTCATCGAGGCGTTTGCGGTGGCGCGCAGCAATCTGGAAACGCACGCGGGGTATCGCGAACTCCGGCTGATCATCATAGGGGACGAGATCTCGCGTCACCCGGACGTCCGTCGCGCGGTGATTCACAGCCGGGTGGAGCACTGCGTCCGTTTTCTGGGCTTTATTCCCTTCGACACGCTGCGCATCTTTCATGAACTCGCGGCGGCGTTTGTGTTTCCATCACTTTACGAAGGATTCGGGCTGCCGCCGCTCGAAGCCATGGCCTGCGGAACTCCCGTCATCGCATCCTCCGTGAGTTCCCTGCCCGAAGTGGTGGGGGGCGCGGCCATGCTGGTGAACCCCGAAAACGTCTTCGATATCGCACGCGGCATTACGGAAGTACTCTTGAACAATGATCTCCGCGAGGAACTGGTCGTTCGGGGCCGGAAGCAGGCTGCGCGGTTCAGTTGGGCGCGGACGGCCGAAGCTGTGCTCAAACTCTACGACGATCTGAGACGGCAGAAACGCCGCCCCGGCGAACCCCTCCGCGAAAACAACTCCGATCAGAGCAGGCGCTCCATCTCGCCCACCAGATAGCTCTCGGCGACCAGCCCGCTCCGGTATGTTCGACCATCGAAGAAATGCCACTGCGCCGCTCCATTCGCCGGGCAGTAGAAAATCATCTGTTCGGCGACGCTCCCGTGGTCGAGCAGGTCCTGATTGAAGGAGCGCACCGCGCCCCGCAGAACGTATGGCTTGCGAAAATCCTCGCTTTCATAGAGTTCCGCCGTGGGCCCGAATTCAATCTGCAGGATTCGGCCCCGCAGATTGATCTGGAACAGATTGGGACCCGTATCGTTATAGTTGCCTTCGGAAAAGAAGGGCGGATCGAGGAGAATGGCTGGTTCCGACAGCTTTTCATTGACCCGGTCCACAAACGCGCTGCAGATCCGGTGCAGATCGAGGGCGCCGCGCGACCGGAGTTCATCCACGCGCCCGCTTTCATCGATCAGCCTGCGATCGGTCTCGGCAATTGCTTCAATGGCTTTGGCAAGCCGGGTCAGCCGGTCCGGCCGGCCCCTTTTCCATTTCGCGCCCCATCCAAACAATTCGCGCCCTCACTATGTCCAGAATATTCCGTCCCTGCGGCGGGACGGCCTGCCACTGCCCCGGATCTTTCAGTGTGATCTCATTGGCGACATAAAGCCGGCTTTCCTTCGCCCGCAGGTAGCGGACCCGCAGACCGGCGCCTTCGGTGACCACCCAGATGCCCCCTTCGCCGGGCATGGCGCGGGCGGCGGGATTCTGATCCAGCAGGACCAGATCGTGCGGAGCCAGAGCCGCAGGCAGCACAAGATCGGAGCCTAGCCGCGCCGCAAGCGGATCGACAATATCCCCCAGCAGCCACTCCGGCAGCGGAACATGCCCGCGAATTTCGGTCAGAACGGCATCGGTTCCCGGTCCGATACGGCTGCGCAGCATCGGAATGGCGCGCACCCCGGTATCGAGGTGCGGGGCAATACGCCATAAAAGATCGGGAATTCCCAGATTGAGCGCACGCAGAACGCGGTCGGCCGAAGCTGTCGAGAGCGACCGTATTTTCTTTAAAGCGTTGTGTATCTGCGGCTGGGAAATGCCGCATTTTCGGGCGAGCCCCCGCTCGGTCAGTTCGCCCGCGCGGACCCGTTCCCGGACGAGGTCGATCAGCCTTCCCTGTAAGTCCTCGAAATACACCAACTTCCGTCCTATATTTCACCGGGAAATACGTTTGTATCATATCGTACGATTGCAGGAATGCGAAGATCCCCCAGTGAGCGGCAAGAGCTTTGAATCTCAATGGCTTGGCTGAAAAATTCCGGGACTGTTATGGCAGGTTAATGGTTTTAAATCCCACAAATAAGAGAAAGTTTCCATAGTAACTTTGTGTAATTTCGTATATGCCGGAAGGAAACATTCGTGAGTTTTGACTGGAACCGTTCGGAAACAATCGCGTTGGCGAAAGAATCCTGCTCGCAATGCCAGGGACTTGGATTGCGTCGCAGGAAATCAAACAGGAAGGCCGCGGAGGCGCCATGCAACTGTGTTTTGAGGCAAATATTCAGGAGCTGCTACTCCCGATTCCGGATCTGTCTGCGAAAGGAGAAGCACATGAGCCACGCCCGGCTCGAAATCATCGGCGGCTCGAACCGGCGCGCCGTGTGGGGGCGTAAAGACGAAGAATATATCGCCGATTTTTGCCTTGTCAGCAAACGTGTGCTGGATGAATTCGAGTATGAATTGTTCCGATTTCATTTTCTTCTGGGGGCGGACTGGAAACTCTGCTGCCGCCGTCTGAAGATCGAGAAGGGCCATTTCTTCCACTCGGTTTACCGTGTGGAGCAGAAGCTGGGCCGGGCGTTCCGGGAACTGGAGCCCTACCCGTTGTACCCGCTCGATGAATACTTCGCGCCGGTTGTCCGCAAGGAGCTTTCCCCGGAGGCCAGAAACATCCTGCGCATGCCTCCCGCCGTGAAGAAACGGGGCGGATTGCGCCCGCCGATTCGTAAAGTCGCCTGATCGGGCCCCGGGTCGCGCCGGCGCGGACTTCTCCGCCGGCGCGAATCCGCGAATTTTCGCCGCAACTGCCCACTTTGCACGCTAAACTTGATTCATGCCCGGCGCCATTGGCGCCGGGGCGGCGGCGTTTCCCCAGCTACGATGATCCGGCTCTTCAGTATTGTTGTCCCCGCGCGTGTCTTTACCTTATTCGTCTCCGAAATCGTTCTTCTTTACGCCTGCTTTCTGGCGGCGGCCTTTGCCGATTCCGATATTGCCGACGTGAATTTGTTTCTGTCTTATGACAGTGGCGTGCTGCGGATCAGCATCGTCGTGGGCCTCGTTATCCTCGGCCTCTTCTTCACAAACCTCTACGCGGAGGTTCGCCTCCGCAGCCGCCTGGCGCTGCTGCAGGGCCTTTGCGTGACATTCGGCGCGGTTTTCATCGGCGAAGGAGTCATCGGCTACATCGATCCATCCTGGATCATTCCGCGAAAAATGATGCTCGCCGGGACGGTTCTTTCCATGCTGATTCTTTTCGGCTGGCGCCTTCTTCTCGACCGCGCGGCTCAGCATGCGGCCCCGGCCGGACAGGTGTTGTTCCTTGGTATGTCGCCCGTGGTTACGAAGATTGCGGGCCATTTCGACATGCATCCGGAACTGGGTCTGACCGCGATGGGCTATCTCGAAGGCAGCGGTCCCGCCGCGCCGGGTCCGGTGGCGCGCCTCGGCACGACGGAGGATCTCGACAGCATCCTGGATCGCTCCGTCCCCGCTTCGATCGTCATCGGCAACCGCGAGGACGTCCGGCCCTGGTGGGCCGACGAGTTTCTGGCCCTTCGCTTCGGCGGCGTCCGGGTGCAGGAAGCGGGCATGCTTTACGAACGCATCTTCGCGCGCAAGTGCCTCACCGGCATCTGGCCTGCGAGCGCGGTCTTCCGCAGAGTCCCGGAATCGGCCGCCGGCGATGCCGCCCTTCAAATGCTCTACTCCTGGACGATTGCCCTGATCTTTGCCGCGATCGCCCTCCCTCTGACTCTGCCGATTGCGGTTCTCATCAAGCTGGGATCGCGCGGCCCCGTTCTGACGCGTGAAAAGCGGATCGGGCTCCACGACACACCTTTCGAAGCCTTTCATTTCCGCTGCGCGCGGCTCGACGGAACGGACACGGCCGTTGGCCGGTTTCTCCAGCGCAACCGCCTCGCCTGGCTCCCCCAGTTGCTCAACGTGCTGAAAGGGCAGATGGCGATGGTCGGCCCCCGACCCGAGCGCCCTCTTTTTTCACAGCGCATGAGCCAGTTGATTCCCGTGTACCGCCTGCGAAACCGCGTCCGTCCGGGCGTGACAGGATGGGCGCGCATTCACCGGCGCCGCGGCGAGGCGCAGGACTCGGTGCGAGATCTCGAATACGACCTGTATTACGTCGAAAACCGCTCGCCGCTGATGGACCTCTTTATTCTGTTGCTCTCGCTCAAGAGAGTGGACTGAACCGGGAGCGGCGATCGCCGAAAAATTCTGCGCTTGACAGCTCAGTCGGTTTCCGATATAACAAATTCCGAGTATGCCGCCTGTGAATTCGCCGGAACTTGAGGGATTCCTGCCGCTCGGCCAGGCCGCCCTCTATATCCTGCTCGCGCTCGCCGGCGAGGAACGGCATGGTTACGGCATCATGCTGGAAGCGGCCCGGCAGTCCAACGGAAAATACAAGCCCGGCCCCGGTACCCTGTATGACAATCTGCGCAAGCTGATCGACCAGGGCCTGATCGAGGAGTCGCACCGGCGTGTGGCGAACGAGGACCCGAGGCGGCGTTATTATCGCCTGACCGGCTTCGGCCGGCGCGTGCTTGCCGCCGATATTGAGCGGCTGGAGGCGGTTGTGCGGGAAGCGAAGGCGCGGCTGAGGCCGGTTCCGGCGAGGACGTTATGACACGCCTCGTCTACGGCGCTCTGGTGCGGTTGCACCCACCGGCGTTCCGGCGCGATTTCGGCGACCAGATGCTCTGCATCTTCGAGGAGGCTTCGGCGGAGGAAATACCGGCCGTGAGCCTCTGGGCGGACGCGCTCGTTTCTCTGACGCGCCAATGGTTTCTGCGATGCGGTCTGTGGAAGGCCGGCGTGGCGATTCTTGTGTCAGCGCTTCTCTTTGCCGCGTTTCCGCTCTGGCGTCACGCGGTCCGCTCCTGGGAAATCCCGGAGCAATCCGGGCCGGAGGCGGCCATTGACGATCTGATGAAAATCACGCTGACTGCTCTCGGTTTCATCTCTGTCATCCTCGTGTCGATCGTGTCGTGGTCGCGCGTGGTGACCAGCCGAAGGAGTGCGTCTTGTCACTGGAACTACGCGCGGTCACGAAGCGCTACCGCGGGATTCCCGCAGTCGAAAACGTAACCTTCACGGCTTGCGCCGGTGAGGTGACGGGATACCTCGGGCCAAACGGCTCCGGCAAATCGACCACGTTGAAAATGATCGTCGGCCTGATCGCGCCGACAGCGGGAGAAATCCTGTTCTGCGGCCAGCCGGTATCGCGCGACCGGGTCGCGCACAGGCGGCGCCTCGGTTACGTACCGGAAGAGGCGCAGATTTACGGCCACCTCACCGGCGCCGAATACCTCGAGATGACAGGCCAGCTCCGGGGCATCGGGGAGAAGACTCTGGCGCGCAAAATCGAAGGTTTTCTGCGTCTTTTCTCCCTCTACGATGACCGCTGGGTGCAGATCTCGTCGTATTCGAAGGGCATGCGGCAGAAAGTGCTGATTGCCGCGGCGCTGCTTCACAATCCGGAGCTGGTCCTGCTGGATGAACCGTTTTCCGGCCTCGATGTGAATTCCGCGCTCGTGCTGCGCGACCTGATCCGCGAACTCGCGGCGCGGGGCAGAACGGTGGTGTTCAGTTCGCACGAGCTCGACGTTGTGGAGCGGGTCTCTTCGCGGGTCGTGATTCTGCACAAAGGACGCGTGGTTGCGAATCAGCCCATCGCCGAGCTGCGCGAACTGATGCGCCTTCCCACGCTCGAAGAAATCTTCACCCGCCTGGCCGTGGAGCAGGATACCGGGGCCATCACGAACGAATTGATCGACCTGATCGAATCATAATGGCGCAGCCGGGCCAGTTTCGCGTGCTCTACCGCGGTTTCCTGACGCGGATCATCGACCTCGACGTCCTGTCGGAAAACGGCGACGTATCGCACGCGATCGGGCGCTTCGCCTCAGCGTTGGCGGCCTTCAGCTTCCTGTTCATGCTCGGGATCGTGCCGCGGTATCTGACGACAGCTCTGCCGCGCTCTTCGCTCGTCTATGCGCTCTGGAACGACGAGGAGTTTCTGCTCTCCGCGACGATTGCCGTTTCCGGCCTGCTCGCGGTGCTGGCCTGGAATTCCTTTCTGCCGGACCGCAGGGATTGCTTCGTGCTGGGGTCGCTGCCCATTCCCCTTCGTACGCTTGCCGTCGCGAAGACGGCGGCCTCGGCCACCGCGCTGGCCATCGCCGTTGCGGCGATCAACGTCTTTACCGGACCCGCGTTTCCGCTGGCGATCGCGGGTCGCTTGCGGTACCTGCCCGAGGCGCTGTTCGGATGGGGCGTCACCACCACCGCTGCGGCGCTCTTCGTCTTCTTTGCCGTGATGGCCATTCAGGGGATCGCCGGCCAGTTGCTCCCCTGGCGGACCTTTCTGCAGGTTTCGGGCCTGCTGCAACTGGCCGCTCTGGCAGCGGTGCTGCTCTGGTTTTTCGCCTCGCCCCCGTTCGCCGCGACCGTTCTGCGATCTCCGGCGAAAGGCGCGTTCCTGCCGTCCTACTGGTTCACCGGGTTGCTGCACGTTTTTATCGGCGGGCGCACGCCTGCGCTCGACCAGCTCGCGCAAATGGCGATCCGGAATCTTGCGATGGCGGCGGTGGCCGCGATACTAACGGCCGCGCTGGCGTGGCGGCGCAATCCGCGCCGGATCGTTGAAGCGCCGGAGATCGCGCCTTCGAGACGCCGATTCCTGCTGCCCGGCATCGCGCGTGTGTGCTGTCCGAAGCCGCTTGACCGGGCCATCTTCCTCTTTACCGCTCGTACCCTCGCCCGCAGCCGGCAGCATCGCCTTCTCCTGGCGGTTTACGGCGGCGCCGGAGTCTCGATTGCGCTGACCTTTCTGAGTACGTTCCTTTCGGGCGACACTCGAGGACGCGCGGATTCGCCCGGTATTCCGTTCCTCACGGTGGGGTGGCTGCTCCTGTTTGCC
>CAZXCO010000070.1:0-15985 GCA_964639095.1 uncultured Solibacteraceae bacterium | reverse complement strand
GAAAGAGGCCATAGTGGCCGGTGATTCAGAGAATCGGGGGCCCGGTGAGAGCCGTCCCGTTCTCTGGTTCCTCACGGCGCACTGGCTGAGCGTGCTGGGCTCCGCCCTCGTCACGATCGCGGGCTGCTCCTGGCTGTTTCTGATCGTGCTGCACGCAGGTGGCGCGCGGGCCGCCTCGAACCCATATCTGGGCATTCTTGTCTTTCTGGCCATCCCGGTGGTATTCCTGGCTGGCCTGATCCTCATCCCGATCGGGGCATGGCTCTCTCGCCGCCGCATACAGGCTGCTCTGGCCGGTGCAGAAGGCCGCCGCGTCATATTACGGCGCCTCGCCTGGTTTTTCGGAATCATGACGATCGTGAATCTCGCCATCGCGAGCCAGTTGACGTATCGCGGCGTGACCTGGATGGAAGGCGATCAGTTCTGCGGCCAGAGTTGCCATATCATGAAGCCGCAATTTGTTGCGAACAAGGCCACCCTCCACCGTAACGTCGGCTGTGTCAGTTGCCACGTCGTGCCGGGAGCCGAAGGATTCGTTACCGCGAAGATGAACGGTACTCGCCAGCTCGCGGAGATCACCTTCAATACCTTCCCCCGGCCGGTTCCGCCCGCCCTGCAGACAAACAGATTGCCGCCTTCCGGCCAGACCTGCGAGGAGTGTCACGCGCGCGACGCGAGCATCGGCTCGCAGCTCGTCGTCAAATCGAAGTTCAAGGACGACGAAATGAACACACCAGCCAGCACAGTTCTGATGATGAACGTCGGCGGAGGCGATGCCGGCGGCATCCACGGCGCTCATATGGGCCGCGGCGTTCAGATCCGCTATCGCGCAACCGACAATACCCGCCGGACCATCCCGTGGGCGGAATATCGCAACACCAGCACCGGCGTTACCCGTACCTATACGGTTGCCGGCGCGAAGCCCGCAACCGGTCCGGAGTTCGTCATGGGATGCGCCGACTGCCATAACCGCGCGGGACACGATTTCCTCGAACGCGATCAGGCGGTCGATCAGGCGATGGCCGCGGGCCGTATTCCCGTCGGACTGCCTTTCGCACACAAGACCGCGATCGAAATCCTGAACGCGCATTATGCAAGCGATGACGAGGCCGGCCGGAAAATACCGGCTGCCTTCACTGCTTTCTATCGGCGGAAATATCCCGATGTGGCCGCGAAGCGCGCCGCCGATATCCGGAGCGCGGGTGAAACCCTGGCGTCCATTTATGCCGGCAATGTATTTCCCGATCTCGGCGTCGAGTGGGGCACATACAGGAACAATCTCGGCCACGCCAACAATGCGGGTTGCTTCCGCTGCCACGATGAGTCCCATGCCACGGCGCAGAAAAAGACGATCACCCAGGATTGCTCGGCTTGCCACAACATGATCGCGGTCGATGAGACCTCACCCGCCGTTCTCAAGACGCTCGGGCTCGACCAAACCCTCTCTCAACGCCTGAGGCAGTAGCAGGACGAGTTCCCGGCGAGATACTGTGGCGAGATACTGTAAAGACGAATGCTGTCAGTCCATCTCGATGCGGGCAAGGTGGAACTCCGCGACGTTCCGCGGCCTGAAACGCCTGAGGGTTTCGCTCTGATCCGGCTGCTCTGCGGCGGAATCTGCAACACGGATCTGGAACTGCAGCGCGGTTATTACGGGTTCTCCGGCGTGCCGGGGCATGAGTTCGTGGGCGAGGTCGTCGCGGCCGGATCAAAGGACCTCGTCGGCAAGCGCGTCGTGGGCGAAATCAATCTCGCCTGCGGCCACTGCTCCTGGTGCAGACGCGACATGGGGCGCCACTGTCCAGGCCGGTCGGTGCTCGGGATCGTGGGCCACCCGGGCGCCTTTCAGGAATTTCTGACTCTGCCGGAGCGGAACCTCCACGTGGTGCCGGATTCGATGCCCACGGAAGTGGCCGTCTTCACGGAGCCGCTTGCCGCCGCGTACGAAATTCTCGATCAGGTCCGGATACCGTGCGACAGCGCCGCAGCCGTGCGGGGGGACGGAAAGCTCGGTCTGCTCGTGGCGCAGGTGCTGCAGGCCAGCGGACTACGCGCGCACCAGTTCGGCCGGCACGCGGAGAAGCTCCGGATCGCGGCTCAGGCCGGGGTGACGACAGAGATCCGCGGCGAACATCTTCCCGAAGCGGAATATCGCTGGGTGGTGGATGCGACCGGTTCGCCAGCAGGTCTGCGAGACGCGCTCCGCATGGTCGAGCCCCGCGGGACGGTCATTCTGAAGTCCACCGTACACGGTGAGATTCCCCTCGACACCGCTCCAGTGATCGTCAATGAGATCACTCTCGTCGGCTCGCGCTGCGGGCGATTCGAACCGGCGCTGGATCTGCTGCAACTGGGTGCGGTGGACGTGCGCTCGATGATTTCCGAGCGCATGCCGCTCGCCAAAGCCCCCGCCGCTTTCGAGCACGCCGCAAAAGGCGGCGTGTTGAAGGTGCTGCTTTCGAGCTGAGAACGCCCTGGTCTAGCTGCAGCCGCTCGTGCCGCCGCAGTTCTCGCACTTGTAGCAGCTTCCGTTGCGCGTCATCATCCCGCCGCATTCCGCGCACAGCGGAGCATCGGTCGTGACTGCCGGGAAGGGCAGCGATTCCTGTGGACTCACCTCGGTTGCCCGGAGCATTGTAGTCTCGCCGGCTTCGTTCGCCGCGTTGTACTCCGGACCGAGAAACTTCGCCCCCAGCCAGCGGAAGATGTAATCCGGAATCGACTTCGCGTAGGGGATCTGCTGGTTGCCGGTCCAGCCGCTCGGTTCGAAGCGTACATGCCCGAACTTGTCGACCAGGAACTTCAGCGGCACGCCGTACTGCAGACAGTAGCTGACCGAAGTCGCGAAGCTGTCCATCAGGCCCGAAATCGTCGAGCCTTCCTTCGCCATCGTGACGAAGATTTCGCCCGGCATGCCATCCTCGTACATGCCCACGGTGATGTAGCCTTCGTGCCCGCCGATCGAGAACTTGTGTGTGATCGATTGCCGCTCGTCCGGCAGTTTGCGGCGCACAGGCCGGAAGACAACCTTTTCGGTCACCACCGCCACATCTTTCGCCGCGGCCACCACCGCGGTCTTCTTTTCCGCCGCCTTGCCCGCGCCGGTATTCATCGGCTGGACTTTCTTCGAGTTGTCGCGATAGATTGCCACCGCTTTCAGGCCCATGCGCCAGCTCTCGATGTAGGCATCCATGATGTCCTCCACCGTGCATTCCTCGGGCATGTTGATGGTCTTCGAAATGGCGCCGGAGACGAACGGCTGCACCGCGCCCATCATCTTCAGATGGCCCATGTAGTGGATCGACCGCGTCCCGTTCTGCGGGCGGAAGCTGCAATCGAAGACCGCGAGATGCTCGCTCTTCAGGTGCGGCGCGCCTTCGATGGTCCCTGTGGCGTCGATATGGCTGACGATCGCTTCCACCTGCTCGGGCGTGTATCCCAGCTTGATCAGAGCCGCCGGCACGGTGTTGGTGACAATCTTGATGACGCCGCCGCCGACCAGCTTCTTGTACTTCACCAGCGCCAGATCGGGCTCGATGCCGGTGGTGTCGCAGTCCATCATGAAGCCGATGGTGCCGGTGGGCGCGATGACGGTGACCTGACCGTTGCGGTAACCGGTCCGCCGGCCCAGTTCGTACGCCTCGTCCCAGCACTTCTTCGCGCCGTTGTAGAGATCGCTCGGGATGTTGCGATGGTTGATCCCGTTCACCGAATCGCGGTGCATCCGGATCACATCGAGGAAGGGCTCTTCGTTCCTGCTGTAGCCGGCGAACGGCCCGGTCGATTCCGCGATCCGCGCGCTCGTCAAATACGCCTGCCCGCACATCACGGCGCTGATCGCGCCGGCGAAATCGCGGCCCCGATCGCTGTCATAGGGCACCCCGAACGACATCAGCAGCGCGCCCAGGTTCGCGAATCCGAGACCCAGCGGCCGGTAATCGTGCGAGTTCTTCGCGATCATCTCGGTCGGATAAGCCGCGTTATCGACCAGAATTTCCTGCGCCACGATCAGCGTATCGACGGCGTGCCGGAACGCCTCCACGTCGAACTGGCCGTTCGGACCCACGAACTTCATCAGGTTCAGCGACGACAGATTGCAGGCCGAATCGTCGAGGAACATGTATTCGGAACAGGGATTCGAAGCATTGATGCGCGAGGTGTTTTTGCAGGGATGCCAGCGGTTGATTGTGGTGTCGAACTGCATCCCCGGATCGCCGCACTGCCATGTGGCTTCGGCGATGTCCTTCATCAGCTCGCGCGCCCGGACGCGATCCTTCTTCTCGCCGCTGTTCACCGACCGCGTCCAGAATTCGCGGCCTTCCACGACCGCCTGCATGAACTCGTCCGTGGCCCGCACGGAATTGTTCGCATTCTGAAAGAAGATCGAGCTGTAGGCGTCCCCGTCGAGCGAGGAATCATAACCGGCTTCAATCAGCGTGTGGGCCTTCTTTTCCTCTTTCGCCTTGCACCAGATAAACCGCCGGATGTCCGGGTGATCGACGTTCAGGATGACCATCTTCGCCGCCCGGCGCGTCTTTCCTCCCGACTTGATGACGCCGGCGAATGCGTCGAAGCCCTTCATGAATGAAAGCGGACCGCTGGCCCTGCCGCCGCCCGAAAGCACTGCGTCTTCTTCCCGGAGCGCCGAGAGATTGGAGCCCGTCCCCGAGCCCCACTTGAACAGCATGCCTTCCGTCTTGGCGAGGTCGAGAATCGACTCGAGCGAATCCTTCACGGAAACAATGAAGCAGGCCGAGCACTGCGGCCTTGCTTCGTTCGACATCTTCCGGATCTTGTCGCCGGCGGCATCGTAAAACCAGCCGTAGCCGCGGGATTCCTTGACGCCTACGTTGAACCAGACCGGCGAGTTGAACGCGGCTTTCTGGTGAAGCATCAGGTGCGCGAGCTCGTTCCGGAAGTTCTCACCGTCTTCCTGGGTCGCGAAATACCCACCCGCGAGACCCCAGTCGGCGATCGTATCCACGACGCGGTGCACCAGTTCCCCTACGCTGTGCTCGCGCTCCGGCGACCCCAGCTTGCCATGAAAATACTTGCTGGCGACGATGTTGGTCGCGGTCTGCGACCAATCCGCCGGAACTTCCACGTCCCGCTGCTCGAAAATAACGGCGCCCTTGTCGTTCCCGATCGTGGCGTTACGGGTTTCCCACTGCACGTCGTCGTAGGGGGTCTTTCCGGCCTCCAGACGGGTCGTGAAGTATTTCCGGAATGCCACCCCGGAGTGTTTGGGCTGGGAGGAGTGCTCGACTTGCAACTCTTTTATTGTCGCATTTTCAGTCGCTCTGGTCGCCGCTGTCTGGCTCATCCTGCCTCCCGTCTCCCTTTCAAGTTGTCGTGCATTTGCAATCTTGACCCAAGATCCTGGGGCACGTCAACAGATATTTCCATATGCAGTGTATCGGGCGCACGTTTTAATCTTTCCCCGCTTCCCGTGACTCCGGAGGGGGCGGATTTGCTTCCGGCGCGCGTGTTCAGCCATGATAGAAAGGAAAAGAATGACAGGCAGGATCTTTCGAAACATCACAGGGATAGCCGCCCTGCTCACGGCTGGTCTACTTATCGGATGCGGCACCAGCACCACGGGACCGGAAGGGGGCAGCAAGCATCAGACAGCAACAGGTGTCTCTGCGTCGGGATATCCCGCCGGGCAGCCGAGAGATGCCGGATCCCCCTCCCTTGGCAGTTCCACCGAAGCAAAATACGCGCGCGAAGAGCGCGACAAGACAGAGGCCTCCAAAAGTCCCGAATCGCTGAAATAAACACTCGGGCCCTTTACGTGCGAGGGCGGAGTCGTGCGTCTGTTTTTGAGCGCGGCCCTGATCCTGAGCATTCTGGCGCGGGATGGAATTTGCCAGAAGAGCGCCGACACCGGCGGCGAATCGGATGGCAAGAGGATTTTCTGGATTATTCCGAACTTCTCGACGTCGCCCACTCTAAAGCAGTACAGACCCCTCAGCGCAGGCGAAAAATTTAAAATCGCGCGGCAGGATACGCTCGACCCGGGCGCTTTTGCGCTCGCGGCCTTGTTCGCGGGGGCCTCTCAGGCGAGCAACTCGAATCCCTCATTCGGACAGGGCGCGCAGGGCTATGCCCATTACTTCGGCACGGCTTACGGCGATTTACTGATCGCCGGGTACCTGACGGAGGGCGTCTATCCCACCCTGCTGCATCAGGATCCGCGGTATTTTCGCCGTGGGAGCGGCCGTGTGCTGTCGCGCCTGTTCTATTCCGTCGGCCAGATCTTTCTGACGCACGGGGACTCCGGCGGAACGCAGTTCAATTTCTCGGAACTCGCGGGCACTTCCAGCGCGATCGCCATTTCCACCTCGTACTATCCGGAGAATCGCAATGCCGCGGACGTCGCCTCCCGGGTGGGCATTCAATTCGGCATCGACATGGCGACCAATGTTCTGAAGGAGTTCGCGCCGGATCTCGGCAGAAAGTTTTCACACCGGCACGGAAAACAGGAAATCTGGAACAATGGCCCGTGATCCGTCTGCCGTCAGGCTTCGGCCCAGCGCCGCAGCAGGTTGTGATACACGCCGGTCAACTGCACGGCCGACGGGTGGTCCCGATGGTCAAAATTCAACCGCTGAATCGCGGCATCGAGATCGAACAGCAGGGTCCGCTCGCCATCGTCCCGCACCATGCTCTCAATCCAGAAGAATGAGGCGATCCGCGCGCCTCTTGTGACCGGACGGACGTGATGCAGGCTGGTGGCCGGGTAAAGGATCATGTGGCCGGCCGGCAGCTTGACGGAATGCGGGCCGTAGGTGTCCTCCACCACCAGTTCGCCCCCGTCGTATTCATCGGGATTCGCGAGGAACAGCGTGGCTGAAAGATCCGTGCGGATCCGGTGACCCGTACCCCCCACCTGCCGGATGGCGTTATCCACGTGCGTGCCGAACGATTGTCCCCCGGCATAGCGGTTGAAAAGAGGCGGGAACACCCGTCGCGGGAGAGCCGCGGAGATGAACAGCGCGTTTTGCCCGAGCGCCGCCAGAATCATCTCGCCGAGTTCCCGCGCCGCGGCGGAATCCTCCGGCAACTGCATGTTGTCCTTCGCCCGGGCCGACTGATAGCCGGCGGTTACGCGGCCGTCCTGCCACTCGGCCCCGGCGAGAACGTGCCGCGCCCGCGTGACCTGTTCCGCGGTAAGTACATCTGGAATCGGCAGCAGCATGGTCTCTCCTCAGAAACTGAACTTCAGATTTAAGAGCGCCGACCGGCCCGCCCCGAGGATGATGTGCGCCGGATGGAGCTGATCGTAGTAAAGACGATTCGCAATGTTGTAGATATTCCCCTGCAGCCGAACATGCTCGTTCAGCCGGCGCCCCACCATCGCGTTGAATACCCAGTAGCCCGGAACGGCTTTCACAAGACCGGTTACCGGATCGAACGGCGCGGTCGAGCTTGCCGTGCGGCTGGCCACGAAATTCGTACCTGCGCCCGCATCCCATCCTCCCGGCAAACGATATTCCGTCCAGAAGTTGAAGGTGTGGCGCGGAACGTTCGCCAGTTGCGCTCCGATCGCAGCCGGATAGAATCTCGACGAGACGACTTTGGCGTCCAGATACGCATAGCCGCCGAGAACCTCCCACCGGCTCGTGATGTGACCTGTAATTCCAGCCTGGATTCCCTTGACGCGCTGATTCCCCGAAAGCACGACCAGCAGGCTGTTCGAAGGGTCGGTCTCTCTGGCGTTGGTCTTGTCCGTGCGGAAAACAGCGGCCGTGAGTGAAAGGTTCCGGTTCGGTATCTGCCATTTCGTGCCCGCCTCGATCGTCCGGTTTTTCTCGGGAGGAAGATTCGCGTTGCCGGCGCTCAATGAAAGGGACTCGGCGGACGGATTAAAAGAAGTCCCGGCCGAGACGTAAATGCTGCCCGCCGGTACGGGCTTGTAGACGATCCCCGCGCGCCATGTCGGCATCTCGTCCAGGCGGTTGAAGGCCGCGGCAGGCGCGATGTTCTGTGTGTAATGGGTATTGAAGCGGTCCCAGCGCACGCCGCCCATCGCCTGCCACTTGCGGCCGAACTGAATCGTATCGAGTGCGTAGACGCCCGCCGAATTCGACGTTGTATGAACGTTGGAAGATATGGTTGGCGTGCCCGTGAACTTCTGGTCCGGATCGGGATCGAGCAGACTCGTCGTGGGAACGCCCGCAAATTTAGTGCGCTCGGGATCGGAGATTTCGCGGCCCACCTCGACGCCCGTCACAAGCGTGTGACGCAGGAAACCGGTCTCGAAGGTGGCCGTCAAATCGAACTGGTCATCGAAAAAGGATTCCGCGCTGTTCACCGTGATCTGATTGCGATTGATCCCGATTTCGCTCAAAGGAGTCGCGGCTGTGATCGGGCCGGAGGCCGGAGCAAGCAACTGCGGCTCAGTGATCTGCGCATCGCGCACGTAATTTGCATATCGGACCTGATTGCGGATGGTCACATGACCGTTGAGATCGTGTTCGGCCCGAACCGTGCCGATGTCGTCATATGTGCGCAGAAAATTGCTGCCATCCGCAAATCCGTAGTAGTTGCTGCGGTTTACGGGCGCCGGGCCGTTGAGAAGCCAGGGGATTCCGTAGTCCGGAATATCGTCGCCGTTCTGATGGAAGTAGCTGAATGTCAGGCGTGTCGGCGTCCCCAGCCCGAAGGCGAGCGAGGGGGCGGCGCCAAACCGCCTGTTCCCGGCGACGTCACGGTCGGCGACGTTGTTCTCATCGCCCATGAGATTCAACCGGAAGGCCGTGTTCTGCCCGAGATGGGGAACCGGCATATTCAAATCGAGCGTCCCGCGCCGCGTGAGGTCGGTACCGGTATCGAGATTCACCGAAACGAAGTGCGAGGGCGACGGCTCCTTTGTCGCCTGATTGACCACGCCGCCCGTCGATCCGCGGCCGAACGCGACCGAGGAAGGGCCCTGCAGCACATCCACTTCCTCGGTATTAAACGGATCGCGGTAGTAGCTGCCAAAATCGCGCATGCCGTCGATATAAAGATCGTTGCGTGCCGAAAAGCCCCGGATCGTCAGATTGTCTCCCTGCGCCCCGCCCTCGCCGGCGGCGAGGCTGATTCCCGCGACGTTGCGCAACGTGTCCCGCAACGTAGTTGCGTTTTCGGAGGCGATCACGCTCTGCGGAACCACATCGATGGTTTGCGGCGTGTCCTCCAGCGGCCCGCTGTATTTCGGGGTGGAAACGGCCAGCGCGTCCGGGCTGGCGCTGACGCTCACCGAAGAGGCGACCTGCGTCAGTTCAAGAATGACAGCGCGATTGCCGGTGAACCGGTAATCCACGCCCGTGCCCTTCAGGAGTTGTTCCAGCGCACCGGCCGGCTTATAGACGCCCGAAACGCCCGGAGAAGCCAGCTTGAGCATGCCGGGATCCGCCGGCGTGATCTGCAACCCAGTTGCATCTTCAAAAGCCTTCAGCACTGCGTCGAAAGTGCCCGGCGCAATGTGGAAAGTCTGAGACTCCCGGGTCTCCGTGCCCGCCGGACCGCCGGGCCGGGACACATTCTGAGCCATCGCCACGTTCACCGTCCGGCTGCCGATCGCCGTGTAGATCGCTACGGTGCCAACGGCCAGCCACCGGTACGCCACGGGCCACGATTTCACGGGAACAGACTTCTTCCAACAGGGCACACTTCGAGACCGCATACACTCTTCTCCTTGAATGCCGGGCCCGGCGCGCCTAAGATGGAGGGGTCGCCAGGCTTCGGCTTGTCGATTCTCAGGTCCTCACGGCTCCCTCGCCAAAGTGCGCCGTGAGGATCTGTTCCAAAAGCGTTTTGCGCGCTATTGCGCGCGAGCTGCGCAGTGGCTGCAGCGGCCACCCACTTCCATGCCAACGACGCTCACCCTGAAGCCCCGCTCGCGACCGATCTCCTGTTTCAGACGCTCAAATAAAGGGCTTCCGAATTCCTCGATCCGGCCGCATTGAAAGCAGGCGAGGTGGACATGATCCTCGTCTCTCCTCACCTCGTAATAATGTTTTTCGCCGTTCAGGTGCATGAGATCGAGTTCATTCACCAGCCGGAGTTTCTTCAGCAGTTCGAGCGTGCGATAGACGGTCGCCCGATCGACGCTCGCATCGCGCTCCCGCGCCCGCCTGAGCAGAGACGCCGCATCCAGATGCTCCTCCGAAGTCTCGATAATTTCCAGCAGAGCGCGCCGCTGCGAAGTCAGTCGCAATCCTTTGGCGGAGAGCTCGTCGACAAGCGACGGACGGCGATGGGAACGTGGGCTCATTTGTTCAGTTGCGAATCAGTCGCAAGTACTCTGCTGTCGCCTCTCCTCCGATTGCTTACTTGCGACTCAGTCGCAGATACAGGACTGATTCAGTCCGATATCAAGATCAAGCGTACCCGGAAGCCCAATGGCCTGTCAATACATTTTTGCAACTGATTTGCAAAATTCAGTTTCGCACGGCAGGCGCTACTTGGCCTGGAGAACCCAGACGCCGTCCCAGTTCTCTCCGGGCGGGTTGGCCTTCATCCATTGAGCACGCTGGAGATAGAGTTGCGAGAGTTTGTCCGCGGCGTTCAGTTTCAGGCATTCGTTCAGGGCGGCCATGGCTTTATCCCATTCCCGCTCCCGGTAATGTGCAAGTGCGTTGCGATAACACTGGAGCAGTTCGGACAGATTCGGGAATGTCTGGCCGGTGTGATAGTCGAGCACTTCGTAGACCGCGACAGCCTCTGTCTTGCCTTTGACCACGACGCGATCCACTTCGCGGATCCGGTAGGTGCCCTTCAGACGCTTGTACGTCATCTCGCTGATGAGAATCCTTGTCCCGTACTGCTTGCAGGCGCTTTCAAGCCGTGAAGCGAGATTGACGCCGTCGCCGATGATGGTGTAGTCCATGCGGCGCGGCGATCCGATGTTGCCCGATACCACGGTGTCCGTATTCAGGCCGATTCCGATGTCCACGGGCTTGCGGCCGCCGGCGATGCGCTCCTCGTTCCACGCGCGCAGTTCCTCGATCATCGAGATTGCCGTCTGCACGGCCCGATCCTCGTCGTCTCCCTGCGGCAGGGGAAGACCGAACGCGGCCATAATGGCGTCGCCGATGAATTTGTCGAGCATTCCGCCGCGCTTCTGAATGCACTCGACCATGATCGTGAAATATTCGTTGAGGAGCCGGACGGTGCCGAGCGCGCCCAGTTCTTCGGCGATGCCGGTAAAATTCCGGACATCGGAAAAAAGCACCGTGACGATGGCGCTGCGGCCACCCAGCGCTTCACCGCCGCCCGCCAGCAGCTGATCCGCAAGCCGCGGATCCATGTAGCGCGACATGGTCGATTTCATGCGCTTCTCGGCGCTCACGTCCTCGAACATGAGCATGGTGCCGATCCGTTTCACGGCGCCTTTTTCGTCCGTGCTCATGAGCGGCTGCAACGTCAGATTCACCGACATCGTCTCGCCCGCGGCGACGAACTGGGCGTCAATCACGCTGTCGTTCCGGAGCGTCTGCTCCACGGCCCGGATGCGATCGACAACCCAGGCGTCCGGTCCCGTGAAGTAGTCTTCGGCTCTCCGGTGGAGGATCTCCTCTGGGGTGGTCTTCAGGATGCGCAGGCCCGCGGCATTGCAGGTCACGATTGCGCCCATGTCGTTGAGCGTTATGACGCCGTTCGACATGCTCTGCAGCATGCTCTCGTTGTAGTTCTTGACCTGCTGCACCTGATCGAACAGGCGGGCGCTTTCGAGGCTGATCGCCAGTTGCGCCGTAAAGGCTTTGAGGCGGGCTTCATCCTCGCTCGTAAAGGACCCACCGCGGCGGTTGAGCACCTGGGTGACGCCGATGACCTTTCCTGCCTTGTTCACGATGGGCACGCAGAGAATCGACCGCGTGAAGTAGCCGGTTCTCCTGTCGAACGCGGGATTGAAACGAAGATCGGCATAGGCGTAGGGGATGTTGATCGTCGCGCCGGACGTGAACACCGCGCCTGCGATCCCGAGGTGATTGGGCATCCGGATTTCACCCACCGATTCGCCCATGGCGACGCGCGAGAACAGCTCGCCCGTCTTTTCGTCGTTCAGGAAAAGCGTGGCGCGATCCGCCTGCAGCATCTTCGCCGCTTCGGTCACCACCTTCAGCAGCATGGTTCCGAGATCGATATCGGCGGTGACGTCGGCGACAATATCCAGAAACCGCATCTCCTGTTCCCGCGCCGCGCGCATGCGGTCCATGAACTGGCGGCTTCGCAGCGCCATGGCAGTGAGCGAAGTCATGTCTTCCAGGAGGCGCAGGTGGGCTTCGGTGAACCGGCCATGCTTCCGGTTCAGCATCTGCAGCACGCCGATGATTTCGCCTTTGACGGTTCGAATCGGCGCGCAGAGAATGCTTTTTGTGACGTAGCCGGTCTCCTGATCGATTTTCGGGTTGAAGTGGGGATCGTTATAGGGGTCGTGGACGATTGCGCCCACACCGGTGGTGAAAACATGCCCGGCCACGCCGGCGTTGTTGAGAGTGCGGATCTCACGCAGCGCGGCCCCCTGCGCGTAGCGCGAATAGAGTTCTCCCGTGCGCTCGTCGTTGAGGAACAGGGTGCCCCGCTCCGCGCCGGTTTCTTCGGCGCTCACGGTCACGATATTCCGCAGCATTTCCTCCAGCGTGTCGTGCGCGGCGACCTCTTTGGCAACGCGCAGAAGAAGCTCCAGATGGCGCAGGCGGGGCTGCGGCGGCGGAACCTCCGTCGTGCTACCGGCCACCGGCTTTTTCCACCTGCTCCCGCATCGCCTGAATGGTCTTCTTCAGTTGCGCGATCTCGTCGCTCGAATCCGCGATGGCCTGCTGCACCGCCTGCTTCCTTTCGAAGGCCATCCGGTCCATCTGCTCCCGCAGAGCCGCAATCATATCGCGCAACTGCGAAATTTCGTCCTGCGACTGAGCGAGGGTCTCCTGAACCGCCTCGCGGGTCCGGGCGCGCGCCGCCTCCAGTTCCTCGCGCATCGCGACGATAGTCTGTTTCAACTGCTCGATTTCGTCCCGGCTGGCTGCGACCGCGCTCTGGACCACTTCCTGACGCTCGATGCGACACTGCTCCAGCTTGCGCTGAAGGCCGGCGATCGTTGCTTCAAGCTCGAGAACGTCCACGAGAGGCAGACCTGAAACCCATTAAGGTAACAGACCCCGGTGAACGTGCCGGCAGTACTGGCTGTGTGCGCCGCCCTATTTATCGGACCCGGATTCGGGGTCGCCATCCGGCAGCAGAGGCATCGAGCCTCCGGCAGAAGGCCCAAGCAGACCGGTCTTCATATAGAGCAGCAATTTCTCGCGGGTGTCGGTGATGTCCAGGTGGCGCATCGTCAGTTGACCGATGCGGTCCTGCGGCGAGAACGTGGATTCGCCTTTCTCCATCGTCAGACGCTCGGGCTTATAGGTCAGATTCGGGCTCGTGGTGTCGAGAATCGAATAGTCGTTGCCCCGGCGCAATTCCAGCGTGACTTCGCCGGTGATCGGCCGGGCGACCCACCGCTGGGCCATCTCGCGCAGCATCATCGCCTGCGAATCGAACCAGCGGCCCTGATAGAGCAGCCGGCCGAGCCGCAGGCCGTTGATCCGGTACTGCTCGATCGTGTCCTCGTTATGAATGCCTGTCAGCAGGCGCTCGTAACCGATGAAGAGCAGTGCGAGGCCCGGGGCTTCATAAACGCCGCGACTCTTCGCTTCGATGATGCGGTTTTCAATCTGATCGGACATGCCCAGCCCGTGGCGGCCCCCGATGGCATTGGCCTCGAGCACCAGTTGCACCGGATCGTCGAACGTCACATGGTTGAGCGCAACCGGCTTCCCCTCTTCAAAACGGATGGTGACCGTCTCCGGCTTGATGACGGTCTCTTCGCGCCAGAACGGCGCCCCCATGATAGGTTCGACGATCTTGACGCCCTTGTCGAGATGCTCCAGATCCTTGGCCTCGTGCGTCGCACCCCAGATGTTGGAATCGGTTGAATAGGCCTTTTCCACGCTCATCTTGTAGGTGAGGCCGTGGCTGAGCATGTACTCGGACATTTCCTTGCGGCCGCCGAGTTCATCGATGAATGCCTGGTCGAGCCAGGGCTTGTAAATGCGCAGCGCCGGATTGGCCAGCAGCCCGTACCGGTAGAAGCGCTCGATGTCATTGCCTTTAAAGGTGCTGCCATCGCCCCAGATGTGGACGCCATCCTCCTTCATAGCCATCACGAGCATCGTGCCCGTTACAGCGCGGCCAATGGGCGTGGTGTTGAAGTAGTGCACGCCGGCCGTCGAAATGTGGAAAGCGCCCGACTGCAGGGCGGCGATCCCTTCGGCGACAAGCTGCTTGCGGCAATCGATGAGGCGGGCTTTTTCCGCGCCGTACTGCAGCGCCCGGCGGGGAATCTCTTCGTAGTCCGGCTCATCCGGCTGGCCCAGATTTGCGGTGTAGGCGTAAGGGATTGCTCCCCTGGCGCGCATCCAGTGAATGGCGGCGCTCGTATCGAGGCCGCCCGAGAAGGCCAGACCGACTTTTTCGCCCGCGGGCAGTTGCTGAAGGATATTTCCCATGTGTAATGTTTCGGAGCCTGAAATGAAAGGACTGCGCGAAGCGGCCCAATGCCCAGAATAGCGTGAAGCCGTCCTCAGGGCGCCGCCCTTAGCGGGCGCCGCGCCGCCGCTTGCCTTTCACACGCGCGGCCCAAAAAAATTGCTGTCCGGGGTAAAGGTACGGCATCCATCCGCCGATCATCCTTCCGGCAGCGGTTTCCTGTCAGAGGAATTGATATCGGAAGGCATATCGACAACGGATAACATTGCGGTCATTTCGCTCTTACACGTGACAAAGTGTCCCGGTGATCGTTTGACGCGATATCTTTCGACCTGTTGGTTTCAGCGGGTTGGGCATGGTACCGTGTGGCGGAAAGATTGCATTGGATAAAAATGCACATGAATAAGTCATATATCGCGGGTTTCTTTGTAAAACCCTTTGTATTGCTGTCTTTTTTTGGAGGCGCGGTCTGGGCAGGCACCATATCCGCCGACGTGAACGCTCTCGCCGGGAATACCCCGGTGCAGATGATCGTTCAGTATACGACGCAGAAATCGAACGGGGCCTCGTTCGCCACAGCGGCCAGTCCGAATTCCGCGAAATACGGCGGGAAAAAACTCGCCAGTCTTCCGAACGGCGAACTGTGCCTGATGACGGCGGCTGCGGCGAAGGCGTATGCCGCAACGCCCGGAGTGGCGCACATTTCGCTGAATCATGCCATCCAGGCGACGGGGTCCAGCGCTCCGCTGCCGGTTTACGATTACATGCCGCAGACTCTGCATCCGGACTCCGTGGCCGCGGCAGGGCATCCGGACTTCAGTGCAGGCCGCAACATCGGCGTCGCCGTGATCGACAGCGGCATCATGAGTTCCAGCCTGGATCTGATCGGCGGCTGGGCTTCCGCCACAAGCGGATCGCGCATTGTCTTCGCAAAGAGTTTCGTGCCGAATGAAAGCGTCGACGATTATTACGGACACGGCACGCACATTGCGGGTATGATTGCCGGCAACGGTTTGAATTCGACCGGTCCATACTACCTGCACGATATTCACGGCATGGCGCCGGGCGTCAACCTGATCAATCTGAAGGTTCTGGACAAAAACGGGGCGTCCACCGATGCACAGGTGATCCAGGCCATCGACTGGGCCATCCAGAACAAGGAACAGTACAACATCCGCGTCATCAATCTGTCACTTGGGCGCGGCGTGTTTGAAAGCTACAAGGTCGATCCGCTCTGCCAGGAAGTGGAAAAGGCATGGCAGGCCGGGATCACCGTTGTGGTCGCCGCCGGCAACGGAGGCCGCTACGCGGGCACGAACGGCTACTTCACGATCGCCGCGCCCGGAAACGATCCGCTCGTCATCACGGTCGGCGCGATGAACACGAAGAGCACTCCGGACCGGGCTGATGATGTGATGACCAGCTACAGTTCGAAGGGGCCGACGTTCGGGGATCACGTTGT
>CAZXCO010000069.1:0-5971 GCA_964639095.1 uncultured Solibacteraceae bacterium | reverse complement strand
CCTACCTCGGCGGGATGGACGCCATCGCCATGGGCTGTATCACTGCCATTCTCCTGTCGCAAACCCGGCTGCCTCGCCGGATGACGCGGCTGCTCCCCGCCGCGGGTGCGGCGCTGCTGATTTTCAAAATCGGCTTCCCGCGCGAGGTCTCGCGGATGGGCCTGGGGAAGGGCGGGCTCGAGCTGACGATCCTGGGGCTGGCCACCTGCTTGATCATCGCGGGCGTTGCGCAAACGCCGTGGCGAAGCCCGGGCGTGCTTCGTCCTCTCCTGCGGCTGGGGCAGCGAAGTTATGAGGTCTACCTGACCCACATGTTCGTCGTCTTTGCGATTTTTGATTTCTTCCTCAGCCGGGGCAAGCCGGTCCGCGTCGCGCCCCTTCTGTTCCCTGCCGTTATCCTGGCCGCTGGAATTTTCGGAGAGGCGGTGGCCCTGTGGTACTCGGAGCCGATGAACCGCCTGCTGCGCAATCGCTGGGGCGAGGGAGCGGACAAGCTGGGAGGCGCGGTCGTGAATGAAAAGGCGAAATACGCCGCGGCGTAGTGAGGGCTAACCGGCCGAACCGGCGCTCACGAATTCCTGAAAAATTTCGTTCGACACCAGAACCCCGCGCGGCGTCAGGCGAACGTTGCCGTTCACCTGTTCCATGACTCCCGCGGAGAGGAAGAATTCGAGCGCATCCCCGAACCGGCGCCAGTCGACTTCGTCGGGCTGAACGCCTTCTGCGAGCCTCAGACCGACGAAGAATTTTTCTTCGACGGGATCAGGCGAGGATTCTGCGACGCGCGGCGACTCTCCGCGGTCCCACCGCGCCACATACTCCTGCGCCGATTCGACGTTCTGCCAGCGCCATTTTCCATCGAACGAATGGGCGTCGGCGCCGAATCCGGCGTAGGGCTCGCGCTTCCAGTACTTCAGATTGTGTACGGACTCGGCGCCGGGGCGCGCGAAGTTGGAGATTTCATACCGGTGGATGCCGTGTTCAGCGAGTCGTGCGACGGCGGTTTCGTAAAAGTCGGCGATGCGATCGTCCGGCGGCACGTCTGAAGCGCCGTAACGCGTGCCTCCGAGCAGGAGTTCGGCGCCCAGCCGGCTGTCGTCGTCCACCTCGAGCATGTAGACCGAAACGTGGGGAGGGTTGAGCCGGAGCGTGGCCGACAGCGATTCCTCCCAACTGGGTTCCGTCTGGCCCGGGAGCCCCGCGATGAGGTCGATATTGAAGTTGCGAATGCCAGCGGCGCGCAGCAGCGCCACGTCGCGAAAGACAATTTCCGCATCGTGCTTCCGGCCCGTCCGCGCCAGCTCCTGCCGGACGAACGATTGCACTCCGAGGCTGACGCGATCGATGCCCGCGCGCATCCAGGCTTCGATCCGGCCGGTCGTGATGGTTCCCGGGGCTGCTTCGATCGTCGCTTCGCGCCAGGGCCGGCCAGGAATGGCCCGGAGCAGGCGATCGAGGCAGCTTTCGCCCATTGCGCCGGGGGTACCGCCACCGAGAAAGACCGTGTCGGGCGCGGAAGTCCACGAATACGAGGAAATTTCGTCCAGCAGCGCGGACGCGTATCGGGATTCCAGTTCACGCGGAAAGACGCCCGAAGCAAAATTGCAGTAGGTGCACTTCTGGGCGCAAAACGGCCACGAGATATAAACGCCCGCCACGGGAGAATCTTCCTGTCCGGAGAAACCGCTCTCCGTTTCCGAGTGTAGCGTAGCGCGCGAACGAGCCCCTTACCGGGCCCGTCGCCGGAGCGAATCGAGCAGGCGGGGGTTGGCGGAAAAATAATCTTCCATCTGCAGCGGTTGTTTTCCGGTGAAGCGAAGCACCGCATCGGTCGGACGCTCGAGTTCTCCCGCCGCGATCGCCTGAAACCAGCCGAGCGACAGCTCGACGCGCCAGTGCGGTTCGTTCAGCCGGGTTCTCCATTCCCTGCCGGCCTCTGCGGTTTCTTCTTCGTAAAGAAGCTTGCCACCCACAAGACGGGAGAACCTTCTCGCGACTTCGGCGAGGTCCATCGCTTCGGGTCCGGTAATTTCGTGGATGCCACCCGGCGGGGAAGAGAGAGCCGCCGCCGCGACCCTCGCGCAGTCCTCCCGCGAAACGAACGCGCCCTTTCCTCCATCCGCAGGTCCGCGCATCACGCCGGCGGCATCGAACATTCCGGGAAACATGTCCATATAGAACGCGTTCCGGAGTACGGTGAAGGGCACTCCGGTTTCCCGCAGGAACTGCTCGCTCTGGTAATGATCGCGCGAGAAGGGATACTTCGAATCGGGGGCGGAACCCACGAGCGACAGGTAAATGACATGACGCACGCGGGCCCGCGCGGCGGCCTGGAATGCGTTCCTGTGCAGTTCGGCGCGCGCCCCGGGCTCGGCCGACCCCGAGACAATCAGGGCGGTGGAAACGCCGGCAAACGCGGCATCCAGCGTGGGCGGCTGGGCGAAATCGCCATATATAATTTCGGCCTGCGGAAATTCCGGCGCCTGGCCGGGCGTGCGGGTCATCAGCCGCAGATGCGCGCCGGAACCGGCCAGCAACTCCGCCGTCCGGCGGCCGATACGCCCGGAGGCTCCTGTGATCAGCAGCATATTTCCGATCATAGGAGCACGGAAACGCGGGTTCCCGGGCACATCGACTCCCGAGTCCCTCTGCCGCTGAGATTTGCGGGATGTGATCAGACAGGCAACAAGCCGATCCAGTGCGGGCACAGGGGCGAGCGCGCGGTATTGCATTCGAGCCCCCGTACAAACCGCGCGACGAGCCGCTCTGCGCGATCCGAATCTTGACCAGCTTATCGCCTCCGCCGGTGCTCGGCGCCTTTCGGGGCCGTTTCCGCCGCGCGGCTGTAACTCAACTGCCTGCGAGACAAAATACAAAATGGAGAGAGATCCGCCTATGACCAAGCCTTTGCTGGAATGGCCCGCCGAGGGAATCACACGCACACCCTACCGGTTGATGTCCGACCCGGCGATCTACGCCCGGGAGCAGGAACGCATTTTCCGCGGACCCGTGTGGCACTACCTCTGCCTCGAAGCGGAATTGCCCGAACCGGACTCGTTCCGCACCACGCATGTGGGCGAGACGCCCGTCATCGTCACACGCGATAAATCCGGCGCCATTCACGCTGTGGTGAACCGCTGCGCGCACAAAGGCTCTCTTTTGTGTCTCGAAATGCGCGGCCGCCGCGCCAATCTCTCGTGTGTCTATCACGGCTGGAGCTACAACCTGAACGGCGACCTCGCGGGTGTTGCCTTCCAAAAGGGTCTCAACGGCAAAGGCGGCCTGCCGCCAGGCTTCAATTTCGCCGAACACGGGCTGGAGCGTTTGCACGTCACGACCTTTCACGGCCTGATCTTCGGCACCTTCGACGCATCGGCCGAGCCCATCGAAAGCTATCTCGGTCCCGGCATGACCGCGCATCTTCGCCGCGTATTTCACAAGCCGGTCGAAGTGCTGGGCTACTGGCATCAGGTGATGCACAACAACTGGAAACTCTACATGGAGAATTCGCGCGACCCGTATCACGCCACGATCCTGCATGCGTTTTACACCACCTTCAAGCTCAACCGGCTTACGATGGACGGCGGGCTCACGCTTGAGCACGGCGGCTGGCACAGCATCAACTTCTCCAAAGGCGCGACCTATCGGGAGGGCGATTACGAAGGCAGCGGAATCCGCTCGGTGATCGATGACATCGGGCTGGCGGACAAGTCGCTCGTCGCGGCGCGCCAGGAGTTCGACGACGGCATCACGGTCGCGATCCAGTCCATTTTCCCCACCTGCGTGAACCAGCAGATTTACAACACGCTCGGCATTCGCCAGCTTGTACCGCAGGGCCCGGATCAATGCGAGTTGCACTGGACTCTTTTCGGATATGCCGGCGACGATCCGGAGCTGCGCGCCATGCGCCTCAAGCAGGCGAACCTGGCCGGGCCTGCAGGTTTCGTTTCGATGGAAGACGGCGCCATTGGCGAATACGTACAGCGCGGCATCCGGGGAACGGGGCGCGATGCCAATGCCGTAATCGAAATGGGCGGCAGCGAAATCGCATCCACTATGGGGTCGCGCGCCACCGAGACAACCATCCGCGGGTTCTGGGCGGGCTACCGCCACATGATGGGATTCTGAAATTTCATGAAGAATATGAGCGAGGAGCGCCTCCGCCGCGCCGTGGAAGACCTCCACGCGCGCTACATCCGCGTGATCGACGACAACCGCATCGAAGAGTGGCCGGATCTCTTCACGGAAACATGCCTCTACCGGATCGTCACGCGGGAGAACTTCGAAATGGGATTACCGCTGGCGGTGATGGAATGCACGAGCCGCGGCATGCTGCAGGACCGAGTCACCGGGCTGCGGCGCATCAACGTCTACGAACCGCAGCGCTATCTGCACATGACCAGCGGCCTCGCGATCGAGGCGCTTCCGGACGGCAGGATCGGCGCCCGGTCGAATTACATGGTCACGCGAACCACAGGCGACGGCTCGATGCTGCTTTTTTCGGCCGGCATCTATCAGGACCGGATCGTGCTCAACGGCAACGGCGCGAAGTTCGAGGAGCGAGTGGTGATTCAGGATTCCCGGCGCGTCGAGACCCTGCTGGTAATCCCGCTCTAGCGCCAGGGTGACTCCGGACAGCCCGCGGTTGACCCCTTCCGGATAACAGTGATATAAGTGAACGCGGTAACCAGTTTTTTATTCAAGGAGATCCAATGAGTCGTCGAATAACGCTGATTCGTGTTGCGGGCGGAATCTCGATCGCCGCCGCGCTGGCATTCACCGTTACCGCCGCGCGCACGCCGCAGAGCGCGATCGCGAGCCTCACCTCGGGCCAGGCCGGGCTCAAGTCGGCGGGAGCGCTTGCATTCGGGCCGGATGGCGTCCTGTTCGTCGGCGATTCCATCGGTGGAGAGGTCGTTGCGCTGGATACGAACGATCGCGCTTCCCGGGCGAACGCCAAAATCAACGTTCAGGGAGTCGACGCCAAAATCGCGGCGCTGGTGGGCGTGACGCCCGACCAGATCATGATCAACGATCTCAAAGTGAACCCGATCTCGAAAAATGTGTATCTCTCGGCCTCACGCGGCCGCGGACCGGACGCCATGCCGCTTGTCGCCCGTGTCGACGGCTCGGGCCAGGTGTCGCTGCTTTCGCTCGATAACATCGGGCACTCGTCGGTCAGTCTGACGGACGCGCCAAAGGCGAATCCCTCATCGCGCCGGGATCCGCGCATGATGACCATCACCGATATGACCTATGTGAACGGCAACCTGATGGTGGCCGGGCTTTCCAACGAAGAATGGTCCTCCGCGCTGCGCTCCATCCCCTTCCCGTTCAAGAATGCAAAGGAAGGCGCGACGCTTCAGATCTGGCACGCTTCGCACGGGCGCTATGAAACGGAATCTCCGGTCCGCACCTTCGTCCCGTACACGATTTCCGGCCAGCAGTACATCCTGGCGGCATACACCTGCACACCGCTGGTGAAGATCCCGGTGAGCGAACTGAAGCCCGGCGCCCAGGTCAAGGGCGTCACGATCGCCGATCTCGGCTCCGGCAACCAGCCGCTCGACATGGTTCCGTACAAGAAGAACGGCCATGACTACATCCTGGTCGCGAACAGCTCGCTCGGAATGGTGAAGCTCAAGGCCGATAACATCGAGTCCTATAAGCCGATCGATTCCCCGACGGTTACGGACGTCGCCGGCGTTCCGTATGACAAGCTCAGCAGCCTCAAGCAGGTCAAACAACTCGCGCAGCTCGATGCTTCGGATGCCGTGGTTCTCAGCGGCCAGAATCTCGAGACCATCGCGCTTCCCTGAGCAGCGAAGCATTGCAAAGGCCCAACCTTGCCGCGATTGCGGTCGTCCTCGGCACTCTGCTGGGAACGGCTGCAATCGCGGATTCTGTTTCCATTGAACTGAAAAACGGCGCCTTCCGGGTCACCGGCTGGAATGCTCCGCGCCGGGAGCCG
>CAZXCO010000068.1:0-3833 GCA_964639095.1 uncultured Solibacteraceae bacterium | reverse complement strand
TCACTGCCGCCTACCTGCCGCAGAACAATCCGCCGATGGTCCGCTCCGTCACCGTGCTCACCACGGTCACGCCCGCAAATACGTCTTCGAGCAAGAGCACCTCGACGGCCAGCAGCGCCTCCTCGCCCTACAGTGTCACCGTGACCGACACCGGCGACGCCGCACCCGTCAGTTCCACCGGCACGCCGACACAGACTTTGTCGCGCGCGGCACAGCAGCAACTGCTGATCTCATGGCAGGCCGACGATCCCGATAACGACAAGCTCGTCTACGAGCTTGATTTCCGCGGTGAGGGCGAACGGGAGTGGATTCCACTCCGGAAGGATCTTCACGAGACCAGTTGGACGATCGACGGCGATGCCCTCGCCGACGGCCGTTACTTCTTCAAAGTGACGGCGTCGGATCGCGAGGCCAACGCGGCCGGGGCGGCAAAGGAATCCGATCTCGTCAGCTCGCCGGTTCTGATCGACAACACGCCGCCGGTCGTCCGCATCGTGACCTCTGCGCGGACGGGCGCCGCAGCCGATATCCGTTTCGACGCACAGGACAGCGCTTCCGCGCTGCGCCGCGCCGAATATGCTCTCGATGCCGGACCGTGGACGCCGGTCGCCCCGGCCGACGGCATTCTGGACTCGCGATCGGAGGAATTCCGTCTTCACCTCGACGCCATTCCGGCGGGCGCCCACGTGCTGGTGATCCGCGTCGCGGACAGCGGCGGCAACACGGGGCTGGCGAAGGTCGTGCTTCGGTAGCGGTTCTGCCGCGGCTTCGGCGGGATGAAAACCAAGACTCTCGAACGGGTGATTTCGAAGGCGGGACTCGGTTCGCGCACGCAGGCGCGGAGCTGGATTCACGCCGGGCGCGTGCGCGTGAACGGGCGCGTCATCCAGAATCCGGACCTGTGGATCGATTTCGATCGCGACCGGATTCTCTTCGACGGCAGGCCGCTGACTTCGAAGGAGCGCCTTTATATCCTGCTTTACAAGCCGACCGGCTATATCACGACGCTCCGCGACCCGGAGGGGCGGCCGACGGTTTACGATCTGATCGCGGACGTTGAAACGTTCGTTTCGCCCGTGGGCCGGCTGGATCTCGACACCAGCGGTCTGCTGATTCTCACCAACGATACGCAATTCGCCGAGCGATTGACAAACCCCGATCACAACATCCCGAAGACTTATCTGGTGAAATGCTCCGGGCTGGTCAGCGACGAGGCCCTCGATCAACTGCGGCAGGGAGTGGAACTCAGCGACGGCATCACGCGCCCGGCTGAAGTCCGGCGGGTGCGTGATTCAGGCAGGTATTCGCATATCGAAATCCGGCTCCGCGAGGGACGCAACCGCCAGGTGCGGCGCATGGTGGAGGCGATCGGCAGTAAAGTGCTGAAACTGGTCCGCACGGCGATCGGCCCGGTCCGGATCGGCGACCTGAAGATCGGCGAGTGGCGGCGGCTCGAGGAAAGCGAAGTCGAGGCGCTCGCGGGAACACCCGCGCGCCGCGCCCGCAGAAGGTGAACCGGCTTACAATGCGGCGGCGGTCCGGATCGCGGAAGCCAGAGCCTCGGTTTCGAGTTCATCGCCGAGCAGCGCACGGTGCGGAATCCAGAAAGCATCAGTGATGCGCGCTTCGGCGTTCGGGCAGGACATCACGCGGCAGTTGTGGCGCTCCAGATAGAGCGGGTTGTTGTACAGCGTGTGCGGGTAGAACGGCGTACACGGATATCCGGCGGCGGTAACGCTGCGATGGAAAGCGCTGCGATCGCCATCCACCCAGCCGAGCAGAAGGTAATTGGTGTGCACGCGCGCCGCCCGCGGCACCCGCTGGAGATGCAGGCCGGGAACATCCGCGAGCGCGGCGCGGATGGTTTCCACATTGCGCATACGGCGGCAATTCTGCTCCGGCAGCCGCTCCAGTTGGGCGATAAGCACGGCGCACTGCAACGCTGTAATGCGGTAGTTGGAGCCAAGCGTGTAGTGAAAGAACCAGCCTTCGCCCTTGCGCCGGCCGATATCAAGGATTTCGCGCGCGCGGTCGATCAGGCTCTCGTCGTTCGAGAGCAGAATTCCCCCTTCGCCGGCGGTCATGACCTTGCCGTTTTGAAAGCTGAAGGACCCGAAGGCGCCGAAGCTGCCCGCTCGCCGGCCATTCCATTCCGAACCGTGCGCGTGGGCGGCGTCTTCGATCAGGGGAATGCCGTGCTCCGCCGCGATCTGTGCAAGCGCATCCATGTCCGCCATCGGGCCGCCGAAGTGCACCGGCATAATCGCGCGCGTCTTCGGGCCAATCGCCTCGCGAACGCGCTCCGGATCGATGTTGAACGTGTCGGGCTCGATATCGACGAAGACCGGTTTGGCTCCCACCCGCGACACGCTTGTGGCTGTCGCGATAAACGAAATCGCGGGCACGATCACCTCGTCGCCCGCGCCGATTCCGAGCGCCTCCAGCGCCATTTCCAGCGTCACCGTGCCGTTCATGGCTGCCAGACCGAAGCGGCACTGCTGGAACGCCGCGAACTCCTGTTCGAAGCGCCGCACGAGGGGATGATAACCGCCCCATTGGCCGCTCGAAAGAACTTCGTCGAGAAGTTCGCGCTCACGAATTCTGGAAATCGGCCAGACGGGACTCTCCATATCGTTAGAATAAAGGACGTGAGTGTATACGAAGAACGCCGCGAAGAACTCGAGAAGCACGAGTTCATGATGGGTGTGCCCCGCGGACGTCTTGCGGTAACGCTCGACGTACTCACGGACGCGCTGGTGCTGGTCGGCCAGCATGGAATCTATTGCCAGAGTGCGCGCCAGCCGGGCAAGCCCGCGATGGATATCCAGCTCATCACCAAATCGATCAGCGACGCCAAAGACCTGATCAGCGGTGTGATGAGCGAGTTGAAGCCTGTCCGATAATCGGGGTGGAGGCAACCCCGAATGGATCGGTATCTTCGTTTCATACTGACGTTTATCGCAATCATGCTCGCGCTGCTGGTGATCCGGCAGTATCAAACGCCCGCGCCGGTGTACGCACAGACCGGGCGCTCGGACATTTTCATCGAACCCGGCTACGTGACCCTGCGCAGTCCGGACGGACTGACTCAGGTACAGGGGAAAATGGTGGTGAATCTGAACAGCGGCGACGTATGGGGCTACCCGACTCTCGCCAACGGACCCTATCCGGTGGATCAGACCACCAGCAAGCCGCCGGTTTCCCACCCGATGTATCTGGGGCAGTTCGATTTCGCGTCCATGAGGCGGACCCGCTAAAGCCAAACGGAACCGGTCCTTCGGGCACTCTCAATCCGTCCATTCCCGGATCTAACCGCGCACGAACGGATTGTGCCGCTTTTCTTCGCCGATCGACGTGATCGCGCCGTGGCCCGGAAATACGATCGTGTCTTCCGGAAGCGTATACAGTTTGCCGCGAATCGAGCGTCCGATCTGTGCGGTGTCGCCGCCGGGCAGATCGGTGCGCCCGATGCTCCCCTGGAAGAGCGTGTCGCCGGCGATGAGCTTCTTTTCCGCCGGAATAAAAAGCGAAATACTGCCCGGCGTGTGACCCGGCGTATGCAGCACCTGCGCTTCGATGGCGCCCGCGCGAATGAGGTCGCCTTCGCGCGCGGCCCGGTCGACGCCCGGATTGGCCGGCGTTTCCACGCCCAGCCATGCCGCCTGCATATCCAGCCGGTCGCTGAGCATCCGGTCCGCTTCATGCATGTAAACCGGAGCCCCGGTATGAGCCCGCAGTTGCGCGGCGCCGCCGATGTGATCGATGTGCGCGTGCGTGATCACGATCATCTTCACGGTGAGGCCGTTGCGCTCCAGAATCGCGAGGATTCCGGA
>CAZXCO010000067.1:0-1662 GCA_964639095.1 uncultured Solibacteraceae bacterium | reverse complement strand
AGCTGTCTGTCCGGCGCGATGTGACCGAGCGGTCTGTTTACGCTCTCGTCGCGGGAAAGAGCGGGCCGAAGCTGAAGCCTGCCGGAAAACCCACCGGCACACAGCCCGAAACCGCTTTGGGACAGGATGGCAAGCCAGGGGCGTTGATGATGAGATTTGCTGCTTCCGGTCTCAACCTGAGCGTACCCTCCGCCAGCCTCGCCAGCCTGGTGGATTTCCGTCGCGGTTTACGGTACGGCCGATCATTGACACGACCGGCGTGGAAGGCCAGTACGAATTCGATCTGACATTCACTCCCGCAACGGCGCAGGCCTTACCCGGGAATCCGCGCGTGGACACGACCCAGCCGGACTCCGACGCCGGCTCCCTCCCTCCCGGATGCGTTGCAGCAGGATAGTCTGAAACTCGAACGGCGCAAGGCGTCCGCCGAGATGCTGACCCTGATTCACATCGAAAAAACGCCAACCGGGAATTGAGACTTACACCTCTTCGAGCAGGTGTCCCATCTTCTCGCGTTTGGTTTCGAGATAGCCGCGCCGCGCCTCGTGGGCCGCCGCGATGCAGGGAACGCGTTCCGCCACTACGATTCTGGCGTCTTCCAGAGCCTTCACCTTCTCCGGATTCTTCGAAAGCAAACGCACGCTTCCGATTCCCAGATGCCGCAGGATCGCGCCCGGCAGCGAATAGTTGCGCAGGTCGCTTTCGAAGCCGAGCCGCTCGTTCGCCTCCACGGTATCGGCGCCCCCATCCTGCAGTTCGTAGGCGCGCAGTTTGTTCATGAGGCCGATGCCGCGGCCTTCCTGATGCTCGTAGATGATGAGTCCCCGCCCTTCGGCCGAGATTTTCCGCAGTGCAATTTCGAGCTGCGCCCGGCAATCGCACCGCAGGCTGTGAAAAACGTCCCCCGTCAGACATTGCGAGTGGATTCGCAAAAGCGGGGGTGGGGAGCTGTAGAGATCCCCCATGCGAAGCACGACCGCTTCTTCGATGCGGTCGCCTCTGCGGCCCTCGAAACCGTAGATGCGGAACAATCCGTACTCGGTCGGGAACTCCGCTTCGGCGGCCTGGGACAAAACAAACGTTGCGGACTCTTCCATAAACGAAGGCGCCTGGATAAACCCATTATAATGAGCGGTTGGTCTTACGCCGCCTCGCGGAACGGACGGAATGCAGCAGCACCTGATCACATTGCTGCTCAAGATCGGGGTGGCCGCCTCGATTGCGAGCGTCGGCGTGCGGTTTAACGCGGCCCGGCGCATGCTTCTTCGCGAGGAAAGAACGCTGGCGCAGCGGGTGCGTATGGCTCTGTGGTTCACCGCAATTTTCACCCCGGGCGTTTTGTTCCGCCTGGTGAACTCCTCCTATTCCGCTCTCGATCTCGCGCTCGAAGGGAGTCTGCTTGCGGGCATCACGGGCGGCTATGTTTGCGGCTGGCTGGCCGGCATGATGATCGCGCTTCCGTCGATGTTCCGCGGCGAACTGCTCTCGCTGCCTTTCCTGGCCGTTGTCGGCCTGGGTGGCGGCATGCTGCGGGATGCGGCGTCCGACAAAGAGAGCATCTGGCGTATTTCACCGTTTCCGGGAGCGAACGTGGCGCGGGTTCTTGACCACCGCCGGGAACTTCGCAACTGGCTTTTTTACCTCTTTTTCACATTCTCGGCG
>CAZXCO010000066.1:0-16016 GCA_964639095.1 uncultured Solibacteraceae bacterium | reverse complement strand
GGTGAACGTGGCGTTCGTGAGGAAAAGCGTTCCATTGCGCATAAAAATGGCCCCGCCGAGACCGGCAGCGCCGCCGCCGCCCGACATCTCCTCTCCGCCGCCACCGCCAAATGTACCGCCGAAACCCTCCATCCCGCCGCCACCGCCGCCGAATCCGGCCGTGCCGCCGATCCCGCCGCCAGAGCCGCCGCCACCGAACGCGCCGTTGCCGTCGTTACCGCCGCCGGCTCCATCACCGGAGCCGTTGCTGTTGGAACCGGTACCTGCGCCTCCGCTCGAGCCAAAATCTCCTCCTCCGCCGCCGTTGCCATTGATTCCGGAAGTGGTGCCGCCCGGCCCGCCCATACCGCCGCCACCACCTGCAAAGAAACCGTTGAAGAAAGGCCCGCCGTCGCCGCCCACGGCCTGGTTATTGGTAAACGCAACATTGTCGATCACGAGTGAACCGGCGTTGACGAAAATCGCGCCCCCCATTCCAGCCGCGCCGCCGCCGGAACCAGTGGCCCCCGCTCCCCCGGCTCCACCCGCCACGCTACCGTTCTCGAGCGTGAGGTTCCTGAGTGTGATCGTTCCTCCAGTGATGAAGAAGATGCGCGACTGGCCGCTCGCATTGATGGCGACTCCGCTGCCGCCATCGATGGTGAGGTCCTGGGTGAGCGGGATATCCTGAGCGTTTTGCAGGTTCACCGTAGTGACATCGGAAGCGAATGTGATAGTGCCGCCTTTGCCACACGCGGCAATCTGGTAACGCAAAGAGCCGGAGCTGAAATCGTCGTTCGCAGTAGTCACCTGGCATGGGCCTGTGGCATTGGCAGTGTTGACGTTCGCCGCGACGAAACTGGTCTGGAAGGCGTTCCCACCCACACTTGCTGTCGCGGTGATCTGGTAGACTCCCGGGATGCTATTGGCCGTGGGGGTAATGCGTGCACGCCCGGTGGTATCGGTCGTTGCCTGCCCGCTGTTGAGAAAAGACGCGCTCGGTCCGGAATCCGGCGCTGTAAAGGTTACCGTTACCCCGCTCTGATAGGAAGATGCCGAATTGTTGACTGTGACCTCGAGGGGAAACTGGAACGCGGAACTGGCAGCGTTGCCTTGTGGGTTGCCCGCAGTCGCGTCCGCACCTGAGAGAACGACATAGCCGGGCTCCAGGCCGGTTCCGGACTGAGCGATATAAACGCCTGTATGCAGCATGGAACGGAAATTCCATGTTCGGTTTATTACGTTTACACCGTTCAGCGTGGTCAGGCGAATCTGCCCGCCGGTCGGGTCGTAGCCCGCCTGATTGCAGGTTTCTCCAGGAACCGTGCAGGTGACGAAAGAAAAGATTGGCCTCAGCCCCAACCCATTCCGCAGCGGCGCGTCCACAAGAAATTCAAAAGATATGCCGGTATCCGCACCGGTACCGACTACTTTGAAATCACCATAATAGGCCGTGTCGCCAAATGCTGCGCCTGTAAGAAGATAAATAGTCAGGAATGCGAGTACGATACGCGCCGTTTTGATCATTCCCGACCAGTATAACTAAATACAAATGTTTTCTTTATATTGGTAATAATAGAGATTGGAAATCATAAAAAAGACTGGCGCTTTTCAAGAAACGCATCAGCAGCCGCCTGGCGGGACAGAAAGCCGGCGGCGCAGCGCTTTCCGAGGGCGACCATTGGCAGTTCGATCCAGCGTCTGCTGAGTTGAGCAAGAAGAAGAATGACCGCGATCAGAACCGGAAGAGCGATAATTCTGGCACGAAGGGTCGACGGAGCGAAACCGAACACGAGTTGCTGCCAGAGGTAGACACTGTATGAAACGCGGCCCAGCCACTCGATGGCGGGCGAGCGCAGCAGACGCCCCAGCCAGTCCTCCGGTCGCATAACGGTTGTGACGATCAATGCGGGCAGAGCAGCGGCCTGCAGCACGCGCTGCGGTTCGCGCCATGCCGGGATCAGCGCGCCTGTGACGATACCGGCGCCGAGAACCGTGAGCAGGCCGAACCAGGCGGGTGGCGTCATGATCCGCCGGAAGCGATCGGCGCAACTCCTCTTGCGGAGAAGGATCGCGAGAATGCAGGGAAACATGAAAGCGTCAAGACGTAACTGCGTATACGCCGGGAGATCCGTTCCGGCGGCAGACCTGAAGTGGTGTGCTGACGGAGAAGCACAGTAATTCCCACGAGGGCGGACGCAATCCAGACCGCGCGCGAGCGTCCGAGCCTGACTAACAAAGGGGGCCAGGATAAGTAAAAATGTTCTTCCAGCGCCAGTGACCAGAAGTGTCCGGTAAACCAGGACCCCACGACCAGATAATTACTCAGAAAAATTCCCGGAATGGCGAGGTCGCGCCATTTGACAGTAATTATGCCCGTTGCGGCAAGAACGCCGATCACCAGCAAATACAGGTATGCAGCCGGAATAATTCGAAAAACCCGCCGAATATAAAACGACCGCAACGAAACAACTCCGCCGGCCTCCTCCTCGACCAGCAGCCTCGTGCAGATCAGAAACCCGCTGATGGCAAAAAAGAGCATCACACCGAATGTCCCCAGCCGGAACGTCAGCACGTTCAGCAGTCCACCCGGCCGTCCCGGGCGGACTCGACGGTGAGGGCGTGGCTGATCAAAACCATCAGGATCGCTATGGCTCTCCAGCCGTCAAGTGTCGGAAGATATCGCTCACTGGAGTCGCGCGGCATTGAAGACCCGGATTTGCCCTGTATTGTCGCGCAGGCGAATTCGTGCCAGGCCGGCTTACTCGTATCGCAGAGCGGTTACCGGATTGACGCCCGTGGCGCGGCGCGCCGGCAGCCATGTCGCAAGCGCCGAGGCCGCCATCAGGCCCAATGCGGCACCAGCCAGGACCAGAGGATCCTGCGGCGCCACACCGTAGAGCATCGAAGAGATCAGGCGCGCCATAGCCCAGGCCGCCACAAGGCCGAAGAGGATCCCAGTCCCCACAGGAAGGATGCTCTGCATTGCAACCATCCTGAGGACATCAGCGCGCGAGGCGCCCAGAGCCATGCGGATGCCAATCTCGCGCGTGCGGTGCGCCACGAGACGCGAGATCACGGAGTACAAACCCGCCACTGCCAGCAACAAGGCCACACTCGCGAATGCCGCCAGCAGTATCCCGCGGAAACGCGGATACGCGAGGAACTTCGCCATCGTGTGTGATAACGCTTCCACGTTATCCACCGATACATCCGGGTCGATTCCGGCTGTCGCCTCCCGGATTGTCCTGCCAGCTCCGGACGCCCCACCATGCGTTCGCACCACCAGTGTCGCGAAGGTCCGCGGGTTCTGACGCCACGGCCGATAGACCACAGCGGCGCTCTCCCACGACATCTCATTCGCAGCGGCGGTCCGCTTCTCATCGCCGACGACTCCCACGACTCGCAGCCAGACTCTTGCCTCGCCTCGCCTGTAGAAGTCGCGGATTCGTTTCCCGATGGGATCTTCCGCCGGGAAATATCTTGCGGCAAGGGTATCGTTGATAATCGCAACGGGCTCCGAATCTTCGACGTCGCCATCATCAAAGAAGCGTCCCCGCTCGAGCGGGATTCTCATGGCGCGAAAGTAGTCAGCGCTGACTGTTTGCTCGCCGGCATCGAGAATGCTGCCGGGCTCCGGATCCGGCCGGCCCTCCACGGCGAGGACTGTCACCGCCCCGGTTCCGTACAGCGGGACCACCGTCGAGAGGGCCATCTCATCGAAGTCGTGAGAGCTGTGCAACCGGTTGAAGAGACGGTCATAAAATTCGAGCTGCGCGGCAGGCATCGCATATGACGACCGCGGCAACTGGACCTGGGCGGTCATCAGCCCGTCCGGCTGAAATCCCAGCGGCGCGGCCGCGAAATGCTCAACACTGCCGATCAGGAGCCCGGCCCCGATGAGGAGAATCATCGTAAGTGCGATCTCGCTTCCAATCAGAGCCCTCGCCAACCGCCGACCCGCAACATCCCGGGACACCGCGAGTCCGCCGGCTTTCAGACTCTCGATCAGTTCTGTCCGTGTTACACGCCATGCCGGAGCAAGACCTGAGAGGACCGCACTCGCGATGCTCAGCAGGACCGAGAACAAGAGTACCCCGGCATTCACCTGAACAACCGTCGTGGGAGGTAATTCGATTGGATTTCCCACGCGAAAGTAGTGGACCGCTGCGATGGCGAGCCCGGCGCCAAGGACGGCCGCTGGTACAGACAGCAACAGACTCTCGGTCAATAACTGCAGAATCAGCCGCTTCCTGCCGGACCCGAGCGCGGCGCGGATCGCCATCTCCCGCTGGCGTGTCAGCGCACGGCCGAGCAACAGATTGGCCGCGTTGGCGCAGCAAATCACGAGAACGACCATAACGGCCGCGAAAAGTGCAATCAGACTAAGCCTCAAATTGTGTCCCGCCAGCCATGTGAACTCGGATTGAAGCTCATAGAGCGCGGGCTCCATCCGGGTTTGATCACGCTGATGCAACCGGTGGTGCATCGTGAGGAGTTCCGCCTGCGCAGTGGATATCGGCACGCCCTTTTTCAGACGGCCCATGACGAAAACTCCGAAGCTGTCAGGCTGCGCGGGTGGCCCCATCAGAATCCATAACAAGGCGGGCGGGTTCGGGTAGGTCGCAAATCCGGCAGGCATGACACCCAGGACGGTGCAGCTCTCATCGTCAAGTGTCAGGGGCTTGCCGATCAACTGACTGTCGCCGTGGGTGACGCTCTGCCAAAAGGCATGGGACAGCACCACACGGCAGCCGTGGCCCGTATCCGCGGGCTGAAAGGCTCGCCCCAATGCGGGATTCACGCCAAAAACCGAGAAATAGTCCGCCGTGACCGGCAATGCCGTAATCGTCCGTGCCCGGCCGTAGCCGGTCAGGCGTCTCCCGATATTTCCGGCCCAGGTCGCCGCAGTAAAGCCTTCGAAGGTTCTGCTGTTCTTTCTCCAGTTTTCATAGTCACTGTAGACGTCGAAGAAAACGGCTCGCCCGCTGGTATGGACCTGGCGCGTGACGATCGATACCAGACGGTGGGGATCGCGATAGGGCAACTGCGTGATCAGGACGGCATCGAAGATGCTGAAGACCGCGGTATTGGCGGCGACTCCGAGCCCCAGAGTCAGGACGACAATCACCGCGGTGCCTGGAGCGCGCGCGAAAGTCCGGATGCCGAAACGAAGGTCCTGAATGAGGCGCTCCAGCCAGAGCCAGCCCCACAAGTCTCGTGCGGCTTCCCTGATGATCGTCCGGTTTCCGAACTCACGCCGGGCCGAGATCGCAGCCATCTCCGCCGGTTCGCCGTTACGGATGCGGTCTTCCGCGGCGAGCTGAAGGTGAGATTGAATCTCGTCATCCAGTTCGTGCTCACGCTGCTCCCGGGCGCGGAAAAAAGTCCGCCAGGTCATGACTCGCTCCCCTGCGGCGCCGGACTCATGACACTCGTGATCGCCTTGACAAGCTGCTGCCACCGGGCCTGTTCCCGGGCGAGGTGTCTCCTGCCGGCGGCGGTCAGCCGGTAATACCGTGCGCGTTGTCTGGTTTCGGTCTGCTTCCATTCGGAAGCGACCCACTTTTGTTTCTCCAGCCGATGCAGGGCGGGATAGAGCGAACCGGTTTCCACCTGCAGCACCTCGGCGGACTGCGCGCGTATCGCCTGGCTGATTCCGTACCCATGCTGAGGTCCCCATTGCAGTGTGGTGAGAATGAGCATGTCGAGAGTGCCCTGCAAAAGTTCGATGCGCTCCGGCATGTAGACACTCTACCTCTCAGCAAGTAGAATGTCTACTGCTGGCGGGAAGGCTCATCGAAGCTGACCGATGACTCGGACGAATATTCGCGCGTCGAGGGCATTTCCGGTTGCATCAGCCCGATAACGGACGTGACTCCGGGCGCCGATCGAATCGAAAGCGAGCGCTTCTTCAGGCTGCCGATCTTCAGGATGATTGATTGTCCCGGTTTCACCGCGGTTCGCAGAGGCTTCTCTCCGTCCGCTGCGCATCGTGGATGAATGTTCACGGAACAGATCTCAAGAACCGTCGGTGTGCCTGAGATATTCAGAAAGAACAGGTTCCTGTTGCTCACGGCGCTGGCAGGACTCAGCCAGTGGCCGGCGCGATCCGGGCGGGAGGCGTAAGCCGGAAAGTCCTCCAGCTGGTTTCCGCTCACCTTTTCCACGCGCGCACTGACCTCCAGCGGCTGGCCTGATTTATTTTTCGAGACATCCTGAATCCGCGCCCAGGACAATCGATTTCCCGTTGTCGGTTCCTCGATGCGGATATCGATACTCTGCCCTGGAGAGAGAACGACACGAGACTCGGATTTCATGACTTCTCCGTCGCCTCGATAGAGCTCGACTCTCGCCGATTTTGGGAGAGCGGAGGGGTTTCTCAGCCTCACGAGCGACCAGACATCGGGGCCGTATAACAGGTTCGGAAAGATCTGTACGGGGTTAAGCGGGAAAAAGGGCGCCTGCTGTGCCGGCAGTGGCGCAATCAGGAAAAAGAAGAGCACATGGCGCGCCCGATTCACGAAAACAGCATACATCCGATTGAGGGGAACCTTATCGAGGCGAAATACCGGCCTGAAGCGTCACGGTGACAGCGCCAACCATGATGACGACGATGCCCGCTGCGGCCACAGGAGTGAGCATCAGTTGTACCGCAGGCATGATCAGCTTCACCACACTTGCGAAAAGAAAAGCAAAGCCAGCAAGGCCTGAATCACCCAAAGCGGCCGGTTCACTTTTCCCCTTGCGATAAACCCCGGCAAGACTTCGTTCCGAATAACCGCGCGCCATCACGCCGGAGCCGATTTCATCGCGTGCCTTGCCGAAGCGGCGGAGAAACCGCGGCGCATCGCCTGAACTGCCAGGAGAGTCGATGCGCCAGCAGGCATCCCACCTCGCAAAGACGAACTCTTTTGATCGCTCGTCAAGAGGGCCGGAAACGGATCACCAGTATTTCTCGGCCGGCCGTATCTCCACCGCACCGCCGAGCCGCGCCGCCGGGATTCGCGCGGCCAGTGCAATTGCGGCCTCCATGCTCCCGGCCTCGTACACTGAGAACCCGCCTACGCCTTCGGCCTGGTAAGTGCCGTTCTTCACACAGGTCTTGCCGTCTCGCACCTGCACCGTCCTCGCCGCGTCCGGCAATCCCAGTGGAAGGCCGGCGCTCACCCCCTCGGTCCTGTTGAGTTCCGCGTAATCCGCGTAGATTGCCTTCTGTTCGGTCTCAGACAACGACTTCCAGCTATCCGAACCAGGCAGGGGCGTGGACCCGTGATAGACCAGTAAAACGAATTTCATGTCATCTCCTCTGCCCACATGACGGAATGAAAAGCCGGAATGTGACTGTTCGCGGCAACCATCAATCCAGAGAGCGAACGGTCGCAGCTCACGAGCGGTAATCCCCGCCGGGCGCCTCAGCTCCCCGCGATCTCGATCATCCCATGCGCGATTTGTGCGACGTCGTCATTTGATGAGTTCGTCAGGACGATGGCTGTCACATGGCGCGACGGCACTCGAACAATGTGCGTGCGATAGCCCGACCAGGAGCCGCCATGTTCGAGGACCACGGCGCCTTTTTCCGAACTGATGAACCAGCCGAAACCATAAGCGCTTGGATATTCGAAGAAATGCGTCTCGATGACCTTGCCGTCATTGGTGCGTCCCGGCGTAAATGCCAGATCGAGCGTCGCGCGGCGAACCAGTTTCGAGCTATTAAGCGCCTGATCCCATTTGAAGAGATCATTCCCTGTGCTTTCGACGCCCCCGTCGCCATATTCATAGTTCTCAGGCGAGTAGGTAATGTCGTCCCACTGTTCGTTACGTTCTCTGTAGGCGAGCGCAAGACGACGCCCAGGATGCTTGCGTTCATCCAGCACCAGCGTATCGTGCATGCCGAGCGGATCGAAGATCTTTTCCTTCAGGAATTCCGCGTAGCGCTCGCCGCTGACCCGCTCAATGATTTGCCCAAGCACTTCGTATCCGGAATTGCTGTATTCGAATCTGGAACCGGGAGCGAATTTCAGCTTCGGCTGACGGCTGAGCGTCTTCAACACCTCAGCCGACGTGAACTCATGTGCGGCGGGAGGGCTTTTCGAGGAGCGAAAGAAATTGTCGCCGATCTTCCCGACCATCAGCTCTTCGTAATCCGGCAGCCCGGAAACGTGGTGCAGCAGATCGCGAATATGGATCGTCCGCGCATACGCCGGGAACTCGGGACAATACTTGTCCAGCGTGTCGTCGAATTTGAGCTTGCCCTCTTCGGAAAGAATCATGATCGCCATGGCGGTGAATTGCTTGCCCACGGACCCGAGTTCGAACTGGGTATCGGGCTTGATGGGCCGGCGCGTCTCGAGGTCCGCAAGGCCGAAAGCCGTTTGCCAGGCGACCCGCCCATTGCGGATGAGCACCGCAACCATGCCCGGGGCGTTGGCTTCCCTGTATGGCGCGACCAGTTCTTCCAGACGCGCCTTGACGGTCTGCGCCTGGATGCTGACCACGGCGAGCGCGAATACGGCGGCGAGCTTCATTTCGCAGCCATCATAGCGCCCGGAGCGGCCCCTCCCTCCCGAAGATCATCTCGCTTCAGGCGGCGGGTGCGTCTCTGGGTACTTCAATTTCCGCTGTCGCGCGCGAATATCACAATGCCGTTGGCCGGGATGGTAACCGAAGCGGAATTCGGCAGTCCGTGCATCGGCGGACCGTTCGCGTCAATGCCGCCGCCGTTACCTGCACCGATCGGATTGACCCAGTTATCGTAGATGTCGCTGTTGAATACTTCAAGCCAGTGCCCGCCGCCAGGGAAACCGATCTGATAGTCGTACCAGGTGCTCTCGGCGAGCGTGAGAACCACCATCACGTCGCGTCCGGCGCCTTCGACCCATCGCTGAAATGCGAGGACGCGGTTCCCGTTGTGGACATGTGTCACCTGGCAGCCCTCGCCGCGCAATGCGGGCTGGCGGTGGCGAAGGCCAATCAGTTCCCGCGTGAAACGGAGGAAATCGCTCATCGCCTTGTCGCCGCTGTCGAGACCTGCCCAGTAAATCAGATTCGCCGGATCAGTGTTGTCGTTCCACTGCTTGTCCTCGAGAAATTCCTGCCCCATGAAGATCATCGGAATTCCAGGGGCAGTCATCACGAGCCCCATCGCGACCCGGCTGCGGCTGCGCGCATACCAGGAACGCGAATCCGCCCGATCAGCCAGCTTCGCGATCCGCAGATCCTGACCCACGTGGACGCGGTCATGATCTTCCACCGACTGCACGGCGCGCCAGCGGCTTTCGAGTCCCTGGTTCTGAATGGCTCCGGCGAGGTCATCCATGCCGATGCTCGCCGATGCGCCCGCCGAAGCCGCACCCAGGGCGCTTCGAATCGCGTTGCGCAACGAGTCGTTCCACGTCGCGTCAAAGCCGGCACCGCCCGCTGCAGTGCTCTTCACGACATAGTCGTTCACCGGCCAGTATTCGGCGATCTGGATGTTTTGCGGCCTCTCCGCGCGCAGCGTATCCGTGATGTCCTGGCAGGTTTGCCATCCCCCGAAGCGGTCCATGACGCTGACTTCGTCGAAGCGGAAACCGTCGATGCGGTACTCGTCATAGAGGAACCGGGCGTTATCGATAAGGAACTGCCTGACCTCGTTGTTCCAGTAGGCGAAGACCAGACCGCCGGCCCAGCCCATATTCGTGAAGTAGAGGCTGTCGTTGTTATCGCCCTGCGGCATGCGGTCGAAGAAATACATGCTGCTCTCGTCGAATCCGCCACCCGCATGGTTATACACAACGTCGAAAAGAACCGCGATGCCGTACACATGGCAGATGTCGATAAGGACCCGGAGCTGGTCATCGCTCTCCCGAAGGATATCGATGCCTGCATAGGGCGGCTGTCCGGCGTTGTTGAGAACCTGATTGACCTGGCTGAAATAGTTCTGCAGGGCTGCCTCCGTGGATTCCGCATATTGATTCTCGGGGCTGAAGTAATCCGTGCCGTTATAGCCCTCGCTGAACTGCGTATCGAATTCCTGAATCGGCAGCAACTCGATGGCATTCACACCAAGGGCGCTCAAGTACGGCACCTTCAACGCGACGTCGAGAAAGCGGCCGTCGGTGTTTCCGCTCGCAATGGAATACGTGCCCACATGCAACTCGTAGATGACCAGATCGCTGAATGCCGGCGTCGAATACGGCGTCTGACGCCAGGGAAAACGCGCGGGATCACGAAGCACGCAGTTGGCCAGCGGGAATGCGGGCTGGAAGGTGAGCAGACGTGCGCGCGGATCGCGCTTGTATCCCTGGCCGCCCGCTCCTGAAACATAGAACTTGTACTGATCGCCGTCCCGCAGACCGCCGATGAAAGCAGCCCACTGGCCCCCACCGACGGAAGCAAGCTGGCAAGCGGCATTCTGCTGCCATCCGTTGAAGTCGCCGGAAACGTAAACAGCTGTCGCGCGGGGAGCCCACACGCAAAAAGTGGCGCCCCCTGGCACCACTGTCGCGCCCGGCGCCGGATTTGCCAGGGCGGGTTCGGTTGCCGTCATAACTTACTCTCCTGTGTGCAGCTCAGGCTTTTTTGCGAGGGATCTGCGTTACCGATGAATTTCCCACTGACAAGCTGTCCGCGGGAATCCGTATTGAACCGGGCAGGATATTTCGTGCAGCAATTCAGGACGTGCTGATCGTCCCTGACAAAAAGTGGAGCAGACACGATCGACCTCCATGCTCCCGGCCGGATCCCGCGCCGGAATGGGGGCAGGATACCACGAAAAACATTTCGTGGAAATCGGGACAAATGCGATTGCCTTTCCGAGGTGAAGGCGATCACGGATTCCAGGCGGGAAGAGGCCCGGGCATCCCCGAAGCATTTTGCCCTTAGCAAATATTCATACCGCTGTATTGGCCGATTCATATAAAAATGCGACTCTGACGCAAGCCGGATACAAGCGGCGCCTCAGCGGTACCGGCGCAGCCGGTGGCAAGCTGCATCATCGCGCAACGGAATTCTGCCTTCAGCCGAAGCAGCCGGTGCAGCTCTTATCCACTTTTTTAAACAAACAGGAGCAGGACCAAATAGGTATGAACCACAGAGCCGGATTCCGGCAGACTCAGGCGAACCCACTGGGAACGACTCTCGCGAAGTGCATTCTCTTTCTGCCGTTGATGCTGCTCCCGGTGTCCGCCCTCTTCGGGCAGGCCACAGAGGCAACGATTCTCGGGACCGTGACGGACAATTCCTCGGCCGCGGTCGCCGATGCCGAGGTCACCGTGACCAACGTCGAAACGAATCAGGTACGCGCGACCCGCAGCAATGCGGAAGGGGAATACTTGGTTCCCGATCTGCCCATCGGCACGTATATCGTCGCGGCGGAAAAAACCGGCTTCCGGAAGGCCGTCCAGCCGCCCTTTCACATCGATCTGAAGGCGCGCGTGCGCGCGGACCTGCGCCTCGAAGTCGGCGAGGTTTCGCAGTCCATCCAGGTCACCGCCGCGGCGCCGATGCTCCGTACCGATTCGCCCGAGGTTTCGACGCTCATCACCGAACAGCAACTGCAGTCGCTGCCGTCGCAGGACCGGCATTTCCTCAGCATGTCGGTACTGACCCCCGGCACCTACCGGCAATGGCAGGGCAACAACGACCGCATCGGCGACTTTTCCGGCGGCGAATCGCTCGGGGTCAACGGTCTTAATACCGGCTCAAACAATTTCCTCCTCGATGGCGTTTCCGATAATCTCGAACTCACGGGCGGCCTGAATGACGTTCCGCCCATCGACGCCATTCAGGAAGTTTCGATCCAGACTGATGCCTACTCCGCCGAATTCGGCCGCGCCGCCGGCGCCGTCGTCAATGTGGCGCTGAAGAGCGGTACAAACTCCCTGCAGGGCTTTGCCTATGACTATCTCCAGAACGATCTTTTCAATGCCCGCCCGTACGACTTCACCGACACCAATCCCGCGAAGCAACCCCTGCGCCAGAACCTGTTCGGAGGCGGTCTGAGCGGGCCCATCGTTCGCAACAAGGTCTTCCTCTTCGGCGACTACGAAGGTCTGCGCAAACCGAGCACAGTCATTGAATACGACACGACGCCGACGGGTCTGGAGAAGAAAGGCGACTTCAGCCAGAGCGGCTGGACCGTCTACGACCCCGCCACCACGGATCAGAACGGCAACCGCACCCCATTTCCCGGCAATGTGATTCCGGCTAACCGCATCAACAAGTCGATGCAGAGCCTGCTCGACATCTTTCCCGATCCGAACTATAAGGACCCCAATCCTTCGGTGCTCAGCAACTATCTCGCGCTCGACCACAACCAGGACTCGCGCAACAGCTACAACATCAAGGGCGATCTCGTGCTGAGCGCCAGCGACACCATGACGATGCGCTTCGCCAAACAGCTCTATTCACTCGACCGGAGCGGCTGGCTGACCGACAGCGCCATCGGCGCCCATGGCAGCCTCAACGGCACCAACGCCGGCTGGACCTGGGCCCATGTGTTCACGCCCAACCTCCTCAATGAAGCGCGCGCCGGCTGGAACTATGTCAACGACGGAAACGCGCCCTTCAGCGACGAAATACTGCCCGCTCTCTCCGACATTCCGGGCGGCGTCCCCAGTCCGGGTTATCCAGCGCTGTCGATCCGCAACATCAGCTCGACCAAGGCCGTGCGCGCGCTTCGCACGCTGCCCAACCCGTACATCGTCTGGCAGAACTCGATCGAGGGAATGGACAACCTGAGCTGGCATCACGGGAAGCACGCCGTCAAGGTTGGCTTCGACTTCATCCATCACCGCAGCGACGTCGGCGGCGGCGCCGCGGCCGGAGGCTTCAAGTTCTCGGTCGACGGCTACGCCACAGTGAACCAGGTTGCGGCCAAGCGGCCCGCCAATCTCACGGGTACCGCCGAGTTCCTGCTCGGTCTGGCCAGCCAGATCAACACGTACTACACGTTCGACAAGAACCGCCTGCGCGACAACCGTTTCTCCACTTTCATTCAGGACGACTGGCGCGTGACACGCTCGCTCAGCCTGAGCCTTGGTGTGCGCTACGAGTACTTCCCGGCGTTCTACTTCGCTCTCGACCGCGCGACGAACTTCGACTTCGCCACCGGCACGATCCTGGTGCCTGAACAGGGCCGCAGCTTCGTGCAGGACGTGCTCGGCATTCCAAACGGGGCGCTGCCTCCCAACTACAGGTACGTTCCGCTCGATCAGGTCCAGCCGCACAGCGAAAGCATCGATCTTTCTCCGCGGATCGGCTTTGCCTGGTCGTTTGCGCCCCGCTTCGTACTCCGGGGCGGCTACGGCATCTTCTATACGCCCACCACCACGCTGAACGTGAACAACATCTCGGGCGCGCCCTTCGGCTTCCAGCTCCAGGTGATCGGCGATACGAGCACCCCCGTCGAAATCGCCAAAGGCTTCCCGAGCGGCGGCATCTACAACGAGCTCTCCTCAGAGGACATCGCCCCGGCACAGTACCAGTTGCATTACAACGATCCCTATGTGCAGAAGTTCGGGATGAACGTGCAGTACCAGCTCTTCGGCGGCACCCTGATCGAAGCGGGTTACGAAGGCAACCACGCCATCCGGCTCGACACCAGCTCGCGCATCAACTTCCCGACGCCGGCGGCGGGCGACATTCAGTCGCGCCGGCCCTATCCGCTGCTCGGCGAAGGCTTCGGCGTCGAGTTCCGCGGCTACTCGCACTACAATGCTCTGAACGTGATCCTGCGCCAGCGCGTCACCCACGGCCTGCAGGTCTACGCCCAGGCGACAGTGCAGCACAGCTACGGCACGCTCGGCTACGTCGATCCCTACAACTGGGACTACGCCCGCGGCACGCTCGATACCGACACCGGCCACCAGTTCTCCGCATCGGTCATTTATGACACGCCGGCGCTCCGCACCCATTCGTGGCTGGCACGTCAGGTCTTCGGCGGATGGCAGGTTTCGAGCATCATTCAGGCACGCGGAGGACTGCCGTTTTCGGTGGACTCTCCGCAGACAATGAACGACGATATCAACGGCAGCCACGCCAACTACATTACGACCAACGGTCCCGCGGCGCTGCCCTCTGACAAGCGCAGCATCGATGGCTGGTTCAACACCGCCGCCTTCGTTACGCCGCCCGCGTACACGTGGGGCAATTCCGGTTACAACGTCCTCCGTGGACCGTCGTGGTCGGAAGTCGAACTGGCCCTCCAGAAGACTTTCGCGGTGCGCGAGCGGTATCGCATCACTTTCCGCGGCGAAGCCGAGAACGCCCTGAACAAGGTCAACCTGGGCCAGCCCTCTGCCACCACCGATACTCCCGCGTTCGGAACGATCCGAAGCCTCGGCGGCGACCCCCGGGAGATGCAGATGGTCCTGAAGGTGGCGTTCTGACCAAGAGAGCGGCGGGGATCGGCTACCCCGCCGCTTTTTGCATTCCTTCCCGCCCGGATTCCACCACGAAAGTCGCACGCGTCTCGACCGGTGCACCCGGCCGGGTCACGTAGGGCACCACGCGATAGTCGCTCGTCCAGAGTTCGGGAGTGATGCGGCAGCGAACGTAGCCCCGGCGCGAGTTGTGAAACTTCACGTGCGGGTTCGCGGGCAGTGCCCGCATATACTCTTCCGCCATCTCGGCCCCGTCGCCGCCGGAAGTGACCGACGTGCCCACGAACTCCGCCGCCACGACCGGCGACTTCTCGTTTTCGAAGTCGTTCTTCACCTCGATGGCCCAGTTGTTGTGGTTATCGCCGCTGAGCACGATCACGTTGCGCTTCTTCATTTCGACGAGGCTGCCGGTGAGCCGCTTGCGGGCGGCCGCGTAGCCGTCCCACTTGTCCATCATGAAAATCTCGCCCGGCCCCGGGTCGAGATCGATCTGCGACAGGATCACCTGTTGAGCGAGTACGCTCCACTGCGGATTGCGACCAGCCAGCTGCCCGTGAAGCCAGCCCTCCTGATCCCTGCCCATGATTGTCGAAGGACGGTTGCGCGCGGCACAGGGCGGCTTGTCGCCATCGCCGCAAGGCTGGTCGTCGCGATATTGCCGGGTGTCGAGCACATAGAAATCGGCCAGTCTCCCAAACGCCAGCCGGCGGTACAGGCCGATGTGAATGCCGTGCGGACGCGCAGTAGCGCGCAGCGGCATGTGCTCGTAATAGGCGCGATAAGCCGCCGTCCGCCGGTGTTCAAAGCCTGGGGCCTGCGTCTCTTTCTCAGGAATCAGGCCGGCATAGTTGTTCGAGACCTCGTGATCGTCGGGCGTCACGACGAACGGAAACCGGCGATGGAGTTCCCGGAGCGACGGGTCCTTCTTGTAGAGCGCATATCGGGCGCGGTAATCATCGAGCGTCATCGCCGTCGGGAGCGGCATGTCGCGGACGCCTTTGCGGGGGCCCTTTTCGTAGATGTAATCGCCCAGGTGAATTACGAGCGAAAGGTCCTCGCGGCAGAGATGGTCGAGCGCTGTGTAGTAGCCCGACTCATACTCCTGGCAGGAAACGAAGGCGAAATCGAGGCGTGCCGGACGGCTCGCCGGCGCAGGTGCGGTGCGCGTCCGGCCCACCGGACTCAGCACCCTTGACGCCCCGGTCCCCACGTCGAACTGATACCAATACCATTGCTCCGGCTCGAGCCCGCGGACCTCGGCGTGAACGCTGTGCGCCCAGTCCGGCGCGGCGATCTCAGTGCCCTCGCGCACGATGCTGGTCATCTTCTCGTCGCGCGCCACGCGCCAATGCACTGGTATGGCCGCATGCAGCGGCTCGTCTCGCACGAGCCGGGTCCACAGGACGACACTGTCCGGCCATGGATCGCCCGAAGCGACTCCCAGCGCGAACGGGTCGTCACGGAAATCCGGCTGCGCAACGAGCGGAACCTGCCGTGTGAGCGGCCCCGTGAGCATGAGCGCGCCCGCTTTGAAAAATGCCCGCCTGTTCATTTGCGGCGATGTTAGCAGTCCGGCAAGAACTCTTTATGACCGGGCAGTAACGATTGCGTCAATTCTTCATTCCAGACCACCGCTGCATCGCAGCGGAACCGTATACTCACAACGAATGA
>CAZXCO010000065.1:0-7510 GCA_964639095.1 uncultured Solibacteraceae bacterium | reverse complement strand
TGATCACGATCGTCTCGTGCGAAGGATCGAAATGGCCGAGCCGCGTGCGCGAGCGGACGGGGCTCCAGCCAAGGGCCGGGCGGGCCATCATCCCTCCGAAGTACTTCGCGTTGAGCTCTTCGAAGATCTGCTCCAGATTATGCACGGCGCCCTGTGGCCCGGTGTGCGCTTTCCGGCCGCGTGTCCTGCGCACCAGGCCGATCTGGCGGCGGACATCCTTGCGGTTGAGGTAGAGCCGGTAACGGTGCACGTACTGGGGCGCGGCCGGTTTGCGGTAGAGCTTGCCCAGAAGAATGTGAGCGAGGGCCTCGGTCACCGGCGCGGGAGCGCTTTCGAGCAGATCGCTGATGCGCACCCGGATAGCACCGCCTTCCAGACGCACGTCGCTGTTCGCGTTCGCGAAGCGCTTGTATTCGACATCGATGGCGGGCGTGGGCTTGCGCGGCCGGATTTCGCGGTGCACGCGCGCAAATAACTCCGGCGGCGTTTCGAAGAAAAGCGAGCTGGCTACGTTGACTGGACGGAGAACATTCTGCCGTACATCGTCATCGCACATGCCAATCGACCATAATAAAAGATTACTGACTCCTCTCTGATGTCCGCTCTTAAGGCTGAAATAACCGCTGTCGGGTGTTACGTTCCTCCCGGCATCCTCACCAATGCAGATCTCGAAAAAATGGTCCAGACCAGCAACGAATGGATTCTCGACCGGACCGGGATCTCGGAACGTCATATTGCCGCGCCCGATGTCGCGACTTCCGATCTCGCGACATGCGCCGCGCGCGCCGCGCTGGCGCAGCGGGGCATCGATGCCGCCGATCTGGACGCGATTCTCGTCTGTACCGTAACGCCGGACATGTTGTTTCCCTCGACCGCCTGTCTGGTGCAGAACAACCTCGGAGCGAAGAAAGCCTGGGGTTTCGATCTGGTTGCGGCCTGCAGCGGGTTCGTCTATGGACTGATGACCGGCGCCAGTCTTGTTGCCGCCGGCACGCACAAGAAGGTCCTTGTGATTGGCGCCGACACGATGAGCCGGATCATTAACTATGAAGACCGCACTACGTGCGTCCTTTTCGGCGACGGCGCAGGCGCCATGCTCCTCGAACCTGGCGCGCCGGAAGCCCCGGGCGCTGCGAGTGGCACGGGTTTCATTGACTTCATCGGCGAGATCGATGGTTCTGGCGGCGAGTATCTCAAAATGCCCGCGGGTGGAAGCCGCATACCCGCCAGTCCCACGACGGTCGAAAACAAAATGCACTACGTACATCAGGAGGGCGCGCAGGTTTTCAAATACGCCGTGCTCAAGATGTACGAGGTTTGCAGCAGCCTGCTGGCGCGGAATGGTCTGGCTCCGTCGGATCTCAATCTGCTGATTCCGCACCAGGCCAACCGCCGCATCATTCAGGCCACGGCCGAGCGGCTCGGGCTGCCGATGGAGCGAGTGATGGTGAACATCGATCGCTACGGGAACACGACCGCCGGAACGATTCCGCTCGCGACGCGCGATGCGATTCTGCAGGGGCGGTTGAAGAAGGGCGACCTTGTGATGTTTGCCGCGGTGGGCGCGGGTTATACGGTTGGCGCCAGCCTGTGGCGCTGGGGTTTTTGAGGAGTTAAAGTGCTCGCGCCGCCAGCCGGATGCCTCCGGCCGGCACCGACGGCAGATAGACGATGCCGCCCGGATCGGCCGTCTCCTCGACCATCTCCTCGCCGTCAATTTCGACGTGATACGCCCGCTTCGGGTCGAGTCCGACGATGAAGACCGTGGGGTCGGGATCGTTCTCATCGTCCGCTCCGGCGTCCGTGTCCTTCGGCGCCGGGGCCTGCGGGATCACGAATTTCTTTGACTGTCGCGCGAAAAGCACAATCGCGGCGTCGATGTCCAGAGGCTCGCGCGTGGCGCCGGGGTCCACGTGAGTAACGGCGCCATTCCGGAAGAGCTGTAACTGTCCGGCGAAAAAACCGAGCCAGGAGGCGTCGTCTTCCCAGGAGGAACGGACGAACAGCTGTCCGCCGATCTCGTCGTGTATGGCCAGCGGCACGTGATAGTAGCTCAGGCCGGGCTGGTACGGGTTCGCCCACAGAAATTCATAGGGAATGCCGAACGGATCGCGCAGAAGGAACCGGTCGTTGGTCAGCCATCCCTGGAGCAGTTGCGAGGATGCGGCATTCGTATCGTAGGCGACCATTGCCAGTTCCGCCGCACGGGAAAGAGCCGCTTTGTGCACATCCGGTCCGGACTTCTCGATCGCCGGATCGGCCGGAATACGGAATTCATTCGCGGGGCCGGGCCACGGAGCGGGGTAGTGAGCCATCAGGTGCAGAAGCGGATACTGCCGGAACCACTCGGGGAAGGTCTCGCGCAGATCGAAATTCAGGTTGTCGCGCACGACGTGCAGAATCTCGAGCATGGCATAGGCATCCGGATTCGCAACGCTGGTCCGGGCGGACTTGAGCGACGCGATCAGCGTGGCGTTCCAGAAGCCGTTGAACAGGGATTCCAGGGTCCTGCCGGCGAGATCGGGCTGTGCGTCCGCGAGCGCAATCGCCGCGAAGATTCTCCCCCGGGCATCGTTGAGCGATGCCGCCGGCCGTGACGCGGACGCCGCGCGCTGGAGTTTCGTCATGAGCTGGTTTCGATCGTCGCCCGAAATCACGGCGTCGCACCAGTCGGCGACGATCGCCATCTCGCGCACATCCTCCGGACGTGAAACATCCGCGGGACCAACGGCCCACGCAACAGCGCGCGTTGCGGCATCGCGGTCCCCGGCGATCTGAAAGCGCAGCGCCTGGACCCAGCCGAGTTCCGGAAATGGTGCGTGGCCAGTCCAGAGCGTCTCAAACTGATCCCAGCGAATGGTGCGACGCTCGCGCTCCCGCCGCAGCAGCTTGAGACGCTGGGGCCGCAAGAGAAGCCGGGGAAGATCGGTATAGACCTTGAACGAGTCAGGGCGGGGCGTCTGGCTGGGCGGGGGAGCCGCGTTCTGGCCCAGCAAAGGCAAAGCGGAGAGGGCCGGCAAATAACGCAAAGCCTCGCGGCGGGTCATTGCTCTCCTGATTCTGTCATAACCGCGCGTCGTGCAGGTGGCGTGTGCCTGCCCCGAGCCCTCCGGCTGTGTACAATCCGGTTTATGGCAAAACTCGGATTTCTCGGATTGGGCCTGATGGGCGGCCCCATGGCCCGAAACCTCCTGAAGGCGGGACACGATGTGGCGCTTTGGTCGCACACGAAGGGAAAGGCCGAAAAACTGGTGTCGGAAGCCGGCGGAAAAGTCTGCGCGACTCCGGCGGACGTGGCCCGGCATGCGGAGTGCGTTTTCCTCTGCGTGGGCGACTCAGCCATGTCCGAGGCCGTCATCCTTGGGCCCAACGGGGTGAGGGAGGGCGCACAAAAGGGATTGGTCGTCGTGGATGCCAGTACCGTCAGTCCCTCCTCCAGCCGCCGCGTTCATGCCGAACTTGCGAAAGCGGGCATCGATTTCCTTGGCGCGCCCTGCACAGGCTCGACGAGCGGCGCCATCAACGGAACGCTCACGTTCATGATCGGCGGCGAGAAGGCAGTCTTCGAGAAGACGCGGCCGTGGCTCGAAGTCATGGGCAAGAAGTTGTACTTCTGCGGCGGGCCGGGCATGGGCCTGCACGCGAAGCTGACCCAGAACCTCGTGCTCTCGAATCTGCTCCAGGCGTTCAACGAAGGCATCGTGCTGAGCACAAAGGCCGGCGTCGATCCCGAGCTCATGCTCGACATCCTCTCCAACAGTGCCGCCAAATCGGGGCTGATCGAAGCTAAAGCTCCGTTCATCTTCCGGCGCGACTTTGAGACCAATTTCTCCGTAAAATGGATGCACAAGGATATGGGACTCATGCTGGAATCGGCCCAGGAGCTCTCCGTACCGCTTTTTATGACCGGTTTGAGCCGCCAGTTTTTCCAGGCAGCGATTACGCGCGGTCACGGTGAAGAGGATATCTGCTCTACAATCAAGGTGTTGGAGGAGATGGTCGGGCTGGAAGTCAAGAAGCAGGGTGATTGATCGTACGTATCCAAAATTTGTATACAAAATTTGGTTGATTCCAAAATCGATCTATTCTATTATTGGAATCAAGCCGGGGAGGAATAGTAACTCCCACCAAAGCGAGACTAACCTCTAAACTGAAAGACCCCTGAAGCAACCTCCCCGGCGCCCGAAAGGGTCAACTTGAAAAGAGACCGGTTGCTTCGAAGAGAGGGGCTTTCGGAAGAACGGGATCCCAAAACAAGCATGATATGATCAGGGAAGCGCGCGGGGCCGACCTTTCCGTTACATCCGCGGCTCGGAGAGAAATCGTCACGGCGCTCATGCCCATCCGTACGCTCGCAATACTCGGGTCCACTGGTTCAATCGGAAAAAATACACTGGATGTGGTCGGGCAGAATCCCGACCGGTTTCGTGTTTTCGCGCTGGCGGCGGGAAGGAACGTCAGTCTCCTCGCCACGCAGATTCGTCAGTTCCGGCCTGCCGTCGCCGTTGTGCAGGATGCGCCGGATGTGGACCGGCTCCGGACAGCGCTGCTGGATGGCGGAATGCCGGGTCGCGCCATGCCGGAGATTTTGACCGGACCGGACGCGCTGGTTCGAATTGCGATTGCGCCGGAAGCCGACACCGTAATGTCATCGATTGTGGGCGTGGCCGGGTTACCCGCGACCTGGGCGGCAGTCTGCTCGGGGAAGAGAGTCGGACTTGCGAATAAAGAAGTTCTCGTGTCCGGCGGCAAACTGGTGATGGAAGCCGCCGCCAGACATGCTGCGGATGGCGCGGAGATTATTCCCGTGGATTCCGAGCACAATGGCGCGCATCAATGCCTGCGTGCAGGCCTTCGTGCGGAAGCCACAAAACTGATCCTGACCGCCTCGGGCGGCCCGTTCCGCACGACTCCCAAAGAGGCTCTCAACCGTGTGACGCCGGCGGATGCCTTGAAGCATCCTACATGGAAAATGGGCAATCGCATTACGATTGATTCGGCGACGCTCATGAATAAGGGTTTCGAGGTGATCGAGGCCTGCTGGCTGTTCGATTTTCCGCCGGAAGAAGTCGAAGTCGTGGTGCATCCGCAATCCACTGTGCATGCGATGGTGGAATACAACGATGGCACCGTGATCGCTCAGGTATCCGCCACGGATATGCGGATGCCGATTCAATACGCGCTCACCTGGCCGGAGCGCGCGCAGGCTCCCGTGCCGAAGATCGACTGGAGTGAAGCCCGCCGCTGGGAATTTTTTCCTCCGGATCGTGAAAAATTCCCACTTCTCGGTCTGGCCTATCAGGCCCAGAGCAACGGTGGGTCGGCGACGTGCGTCCTCAATGCTGCGGACGAAATTGCTGTTGAGTCGTTCCTGAAGGGCAGAATCGGCTTTCCCGCCATCGCGCGCGTTGTGGAGGAGACGCTTCACAGGATGCCGTCCCGGGAACCCTCGAGCGTGGAGGAAATACTCGAAATTGACAATGAAGCCCGGCGCGTGGCGCGTGACGTCATCGAGCGGCAAGCCACAGTGTTCGCGCCGGCGGCCGACCAGGCCGCAAACGCGTAAGGATAAATGAGATGGCTCTCTCTTTCCTGCTGAATCTCTGGTGGTTTCTGGTGCTCATCGGGGTGATGATCCTCGTGCATGAGCTGGGACACTTCTGGGCAGCGCGCGCTTTCGACGTGAAGGTGGAAGTCTTCAGCTTCGGATTCGGCCCCCGGCTTTTCGGGTTCCGGCGCGGAGAAACCGACTATCGTTTTTCACTTGTGCTGTTCGGCGGCTACGTCAAGATGTCCGGCGAGCAGCCCGGCGAGCCCGAAACGGACGACCCGCGGTCGCTCTCTCACAAGCCCCGATGGCAAAAACTGATCATCGCCGCGGCAGGCCCGTTCATGAACGTCGTGCTCGCCATCGCGGTGCTGACCGGTCTGTTCATGGTCTCTTACGAGAAAGTGCTGAACCCGGGCGGCGCGGTGGTCGGTCACATTCAGCCCGATTCGCCCGCGGCGAAGGCAGGCATCCGGGTCGGGGACAAGATTGTGCGGCTGAACGGGAAAGAGAACCCCGACTGGGAAGATATCTTTACCAGGGAGGTCGAAAGCGCCGACCGGACCCTTTCCGTCACCATCGAACGCAATGGCAAACAGTTTCCCGTGTCGGTGACCCCTGTCCTGAATGAGAAGGAAGGCGTCGGAGACGCCGGATGGGAAGGCCAGAACCAGATCGAGGTCGCGTCGGTGACCGAAGGCTACCCCGCGGCTCTCGCGGGTCTGAAGAAGGGCGATCTGCTGGTCAAGGTCAACGGCGTCCCAATCCATTCCCATTTCACACTGCCCGAGATGATTCGTCGCAGTGAAGGGAAACCATCAACGATCGAATACGTGCGGAACGGGGTTCATCACACGGTGGTGCTGAAGCCGATCATGAGGAACCCGGACAATACCTCGATGCGCTGGATGATCGGCGTCCTGCCCGAAATCAAATACGACATCCAGAAGACGAGCCTGTCGTTTCCCGACGCTTTGCATCAATCGCTGGTCGAGAACGGAAAAAATGCCAGCCTGATCTTCGAATTCCTGCGCGGAATTCTGGAGCGGCGCATGTCGACGAAGAACCTTTCGGGTCCGATCGGTATCGCGCACTATGCGACCGAAGCCGCGCAGCAGGGTCCAAGTCCGTTTCTGATGCTGATGGCGGTGGTGAGTCTGAACCTGGCAATCGTTAATCTGCTGCCGATTCCGATTCTCGATGGCGGCCGGATTCTGACGCTCCTGATCGAGATGGTGATGGGCCGCGATCTGAGCCTCAATGTTCAGGAAGCCATGCTGAAGGTCGGCTTCCTGTTCCTCATGATGCTGGTGGTCTTCAGCATCTACAATGACATCGCCAACCGCCTTTCCGGCGTTCTGGTTCCCACCGCGTCCCCGATGTCATTGAGACGCTGATTTTTCCGGATCTGCGCGGATCCAGCGCTCATCTGGTAATCTGACACAAGCGAATGGAGTGTTCGTGTGTACGTCACACCGATGTCCCGGGGACATCAAGGCTCTTCGTTGACCTGATCTACCATTTCGATCGGGTTCAGGACTTGTACACCTGCCCTCCCAATGATGTTCCCGCTCTCGCGAAGGCATCGCGATTCGATTTTCCGGATGATCGCCGCGCCGCTTTGATTCAGGCCCTGACGCCTTTGAATCAGGGAAATCCGTCGCTCGCGCTGCTGGCAAAGCCAGGCACCGTCGCGATTGTGACCGGCCAGCAGACGGGCTTGTTTTCCGGTCCCGCTTATTCGGTTTACAAGGCGCTCACAGCCATCAAGCTGGCACGTGAGTTGTCGGCCGCGGGCATTCCGGCTGTCCCCGTCTTCTGGGCTGCTACAGAAGATCACGACTTCGCCGAGGTGGATCACGCGTGGGTATTCGGGGCCGACTGTCAGCCGGTGAAGATTCAGGCCAGCGGCCCGGTCGAAGCGGGTTCAAAGCCGGTGGGGCGGATCGCGCCCGGCGAACT
>CAZXCO010000064.1:0-5853 GCA_964639095.1 uncultured Solibacteraceae bacterium | reverse complement strand
TCGAGGGCAAAGTCATCTCCGGCGGCACATGCGCCGGTAAGCGCGCCAATTGTTACATCGCGGCCCACGATGCGCTGACCGGGAAGGAGGTCTGGCGCTTCTACACGGCTGCCGGATCGGACGATCCGGGTGACAAGTCGTGGGGTGGAGCGCCCGAAGCCACCAGGCTGGCCTCCACCTGGGGACTTCCAGGAAGTTACGATCCCATCCGAAAGCTGATTTACTGGGGCGTTGCGAATCCGATGCCCGACCAGCGGGCTGCGCGGCACAACGGAAATCCCGACGCCATTCCGCGCACCGCTCCCGCGGATCTCTACAGCAATTCCACCATTGCCCTGAATCCCGATACCGGCAAACTCGCCTGGTATTACCAGCATCTTCCCGGAGATGACTGGGATTCGGATTACACGCACGAACGCACGCTGCTGCGGACGCACATCAACCCCGATCCGAAATATGTGAAATGGATTAATCCGGATATCCGCCGCGGAGAAGAACGCGATATCGCCGTGATGGTGGGAGAGGCTGGGGGGATCTTCGCTCTCGACCGGGGCAATGGGAAATTTCTCTGGGCCACGCCTTTCCCCTATGACGATCCGCATGACGCGCTTGCCGATATAGATGTCAGGACAGGCAAGACCTCCCTCAACTGGAATCTCGTTTTCCAGAAGCCCGGCGAGGAGCACGTTATTTGTTACTGGAATACGAGAAGTTACTGGCCCACCGCTTACAGTCCCGAGACTAACTCGCTCTATGTTTCCTATATCGATAACTGCCGCGATCTGACGACTCCCGGACCGGCGGGGCGGGGCGGCTGGCACGTGGTCCCGAGGCCGGGCTCCGATCCCAACGCTCTGACGGGGCTGGCGAAGATCAATCTCTCGACCGGCGAGCAGCTCCGGTTCGACGTCGGGCGCGTGCCCGGAAACGGCGCCATGCTGGCGACGGCCGGGGGTCTCGTGTTCCACGGCGATATGAACCGGAGATTCCGCGCCTTTGATGCGGCAACCGGGAAGAAATTGTGGGAGTCGATTCTGGGCGGCAACGTATCAGTGAGCACTATCAGCTACGCGATCAACGGCAAGCAGTATATTGCCGTGATGACGGGCGATAACCTCAAAGTTCCCGAGCTTCTCGCCGAGGTGCCCGAGATCAAAATTCCGCGCGATGAGAATGCGATTTACGTTTTTGCTTTACCATAATCACGTCCGGGAGTAAGAAGCCTGTGCGACACATCTCAATCGGTATTCTGTTGTTCTGCGGGGCTCTGCCTCATCTTGCCGCCCAGGGCGGAGCCGAGGGCTGGCCGACTTACAACCACGATCTGGCGAGCACGCGCTTTTCTCCTCTCAGGCAGATCACTCCCGAAAATGTGAAAGGGCTGAAGGACGCCTGGTCTTACCGGATGAGGCCCGACAAGAACAGCCCGGCCTCCGGAACCATGAATGAAGTGACGCCGATCGTCGTGAACGGCGTTCTCTATCTTCCGGCCGGAAATCGCGTGGTGGCGCTGGAACCGGAGACCGGCAGGGAAATCTGGCGCTATGAGTTGAAAAGCGGTGTGGCGTCTCAGCGCGGCGTGGCCTACTGGCCGGGTGACAAGAATAATCCTCCGCGGATTCTTTTCACGACCGGCCACAAACTGGTCGGCCTGAACGCCCGAACCGGAAAACTCGATCCGGGTTTCGGCACGGAAGGCGAAGTGACAATGGATGTCCCTTATGCGGGCGTGCCCACCGTGTATCGGAATCTCATTTTCGTCGGCATGAATGTCTTCGGCCCGGGGGAACCGAATCCGCACCCGCAGGACGAAGTCCCCGGCGGGCTCACCGGCGATTCGAGAGCCTATGACGCCCGAACTGGAAAGAAGCTTTGGGTTTTTCATGCCATTCCGAGGCCGGGCGAAAAGGGCCATGACGACTGGCAGGGAGACAGCTGGAAGGGACGCGGCGGAAACAACATGTGGTCCTATTCCCTGACTGTCGATGACCAGCGCGGAATCCTGTATATGCCGATGGGTGGTCCCGCGGCCAATTACTATGGCGGCGACCGGAAGGGCAACAATCTCTTTGCCAATTCCGTTGTCGCCGTAGACACCAACACCGGCAAATTGAAATGGTATTTCCAGACCGTGCACCACGAGCTGTGGGACTACGACCTTCCGCCGGATCCGGCGCTGGTCGACGTAATGAAGGATGGAAAGAAGATACCGGCTCTGGTTCAGACCGGCAAGTCGGGATATATGTTCATCCTGAACCGGATTACCGGAAAGCCCGTCTACGGCGTCGAAGAGAAGCCCGTGCCGAAGGGCAACGTCCCCGGCGAATGGTATTCCCCGACGCAACCTTTTCCCGTAAAGCCGCCGCCGCTGGCGCGTGTCTCGGTGACGAAGGAGGACATTGTCACAGCGGACGATACAAACGCCGAACACGCGAAGGCCTGCCAGGAAGTATGGAACAAGCACGGTTTTCAGGCGTCGGGCCCCTTCACGCCGTGGGTTTATCAGGGGACCGGCACACCGGCAAAAGAGACAATCAGCTTCCCGGGGCCGACTGGGGGCACAAACTGGGGCGGCGTGGCTGAGGATCTCCAGCTCGGCTACGTGTTCGTCAACTCTCAGGACAGTCCGGGCACCGGGTGGATACGCGACAATCCGAACGCCGGCCAGCCAGGTCAGCTTCCCTATGACAAAGCCCCCGGATATTTCAGTTTCACCGCCCCGGCCAAAGATGCGAACGGCAAGCCGATCGGGAGCCTGCCCTGTGTAAAGCCGCCATGGGAGCGCCTGTTCGCTGTCAACGTGAATACGGGAGACATCGCATGGCAGGTTCCTCTCGGAATCACGGAGGGCTTGCCCGAAGGAAAGCAGAACACCGGCCGCCCCGGAGCCTTCGCGGGTCCGATCGCCACGGCTGGAGGCCTGGTGTTCATCGGCGCCACAAGCGACCGGCGCTTCCGCGCCTTCGATTCCCGCACGGGAAAAGAGGTCTGGAGCTGGAAACTGCCGTATGTCGCCAGCGCGGTCCCGATTACTTATCAGGGCAAAAACGGAAAGCAGTATGTCGCTGTCGTTGACGCCGGCGGCGGGCCCGGGAACGACCAGGCCCTGATTGCCTTCGCTCTTCCCTGAAACAGGGCTCTTGTCAATCGAGGTGGATGATCCCGCGCTGAATCGCGCGCGTTGCAGCCTGCGTACGATCATCCGCGCCCAGCTTCTTCAGGATATTCTTCACGTGATTTTTCGCCGTGTCTTCGGCGATTTTCAGATGATAGGCGATTTGCTTGTTGCTGAGTCCCTGCACGATCAGTTCGAGTACTTCCACTTCCCGGGCACTCAGGCTGGTGTGCAGTTTTTCGGCGTCCAGCGTGGCCTTCAGTGCTGCTGGCAGGTACGTCCCGCCTCCGTGCACGGCGCGAATGGCGTCCAGCAGTTCGTCATGCAGGACATCTTTGGTCAGGTAAGCCTTCGCGCCTGCCATTAGAGCGCGCCGGATGTCTTCATCCCCTCCGAACGTGCTGAGCGCGACGATGCGCGCCGCCGGGAACTGTGAGCAGATGGCGGCGACGGCTTCGAATCCGTTCATCCCCGGCATGCGCATATCCATCAGCGTGACGTCCGGCTGATGCTCGCTGAACGAAGCCACTGCCTGCTCTCCGTTGACGACCTCCGACACGACGGTCATGTCCGGCTGCGCGTTGACAACCGCGGCCATTCCGGCCCGCGCGATGAAATGATCCTCGGCGATAAGAATGCGAATGATAGCCGTGTCAGCCCTTTCTTTTTCCATTTGACGAGAGGGGAATCGTCACCTCGACCTGCGTCCCGCTTCCGGGGCTGCTCTCGAGAATGAATTGCGCGCTGAGCCTTTCGGCGCGCTCCCGCATCCCCAGAATCCCGAAGTGCCCTCCCAGTACCGAGAACGTCACAGGCGGCTCAAAGCCCCTGCCATCGTCCCGGACGCTAAGTCGTACGGCGCGGTCCTCGTGCCTCAGTTCGACCCGGACCGTCGATGCGCAGGAATGTTTCACCGCATTCATCACGGCTTCCTGCGCGATCCGCAGCACGTTCTGCTCCACATCGTCGGGCAGACGCTGCCGCAGTTCGGAAATCTCGACCTGAATGTCCATGGCGCTCCCCGCGACCCATCGACGCGCCGCGGCCGTGAGCACCGAAGAGAGATCGCTGGTTTCGAGTTCGCCCGCCCGGAGATTGATGACGGAACGGCGCGCTTCCGTCAGGCTGTGCTGCGCCATCTTGCTTGCCAGGTTCAGGTGCTGCCGGGCTTGCTCGGGATCGCCGTCCATCTTCATTCCGAGCACATCCAGTTGCGCGGAAATGCCCACGAAGCCCTGCGCGAGCGTATCGTGAATCTCGCGCGCCATGCGGGCGCGCTCTTCGTATACCAGCCTCAGGCGGTCATGCACTCGTTTGAGATGCATGCGATAACCACCCCAGGCGCCGCCCGCGGCCAGCAGAATCCAGAGGCCGATGAACCAGGCCCGCTCGTAGAAATGCGGCAGGACCTCGAATTCCCAGGAGGCCTCGCTGGTCCCACCGTAAGGTGTGGAGGCGCGAACCCGGAATCGATAGTGTCCATGAGGCAGCGGACTGTAGCTCGCGATCCGCCGCCCGCCCGCCGGCACCCACTCCTGTTCGATTCCCTCCAGCCGGTAGGAATAGCGGATGCGTTCCGGCGCACTTAAAAAAATGGCCGTATAGCGGACCTGCACGCGCCGTGTGCCCGGATTGATTCTGGCCGCGCGGGTGACATCCACGAGCCGGCCATCGGCGGAGGCTTCGAGCAGATGAATCGCGGGCGCCGCATTGCCTCGCCGCGATCGCACGGTGTCGCCGGCGCCGATCGTAGCAAGGTTGTGCATCGTCGGAAACCAGAGCCGCCCGTCGCTCGTGCGCGTGCCCCCGCCGCTTGCCGGTGAGGCCGGAGCGCATTGCGCGCTGCGGAGCCCCTCGTCCAGTCCGTAATTGTCAGGATGCAGAGCGGGAATCCTGCGCGCGGCGAAATCGGCGAGTTCGCGCTTCGAGACGCGCGAAATTCCGCGCGTTGTGCTGAGCCAGAGATAGCCTCTGCCGTCGTCCAGAATATGCGCCACATTGTCGCTCGGCAGCCCATCATCCGACCGGAAGCGGGAGAACACGCCGTTGCGCAGCGAATTCAGACCGCTGCCATACGTGCCGATCCAGAGAGTGCCGTCCGGATCCTGGTAGAGCGATCGGATCTGATTGGTTCCGAGCCCGTCCGCCTGCGTATAGAGGCGGGAAGTGAAGGAGTTGCCATTGATGGAAATGTGCCAGAGCCCTGCGCCGAGCGTGCCGGCCCAGATGCTCCCGTCCCGGCCTTCCGCCAAAGTGAGTCCGTATGCGGCTTCGCCTGAGGATTCAGGTACGATCGCCTCCCACTTCCTCCCTTTGCGGCGCCTGTAGATGCCGCGCGCTGTCGCCGCCCAAAGATCGCCGCGTTCATCTTCGAGCGCATCGTATACGGCCGTGCGTCCGCTTGCGTCCAGCACGGAGTCGTTGAAGAATCTGTTGCCGTGCATGCGGCTGAGGCCTTTTCGCGTCGAGACCAGAAGATCCCCGGCGTGTGTATCGCGAATGGCAAAGATTTCATTGCTGGGCAGGCCATCCCGGATCGTGTAAGACCGGTGGGTGTCGCCCGCCATGGCGACCAGACCGCTGTCGTGATATCCCACCCAGATCACGCCGCGCCTGTCCTGATGGACCACATATGGGTCATCGCTGGGCAGACCCTCGGCGCGCCCGTAATTGAGGAAAGGGTCGTCCCGCAGGCGATTGAGGCCGCCGTTCATCCCCACCCACAGGTCGCCTTCGCG
>CAZXCO010000063.1:0-6974 GCA_964639095.1 uncultured Solibacteraceae bacterium | reverse complement strand
CTTGTCGGAACTGAAGCCAATGCTCAACAAACTCGCGCTTGTTTTCTGTATCGCGGTCGCTCCTCTTTTCGCGCAAGTGCAGAATTTCACGCCAGTCACGCAGCAAATGCTCGAAAATCCGAGCCCCGACGACTGGCTGATGTACAGCCGCACGTACGACGCGCAACGCTACAGCCCACTCAAGCAGATCAACAAACAGAACGTGAATCAGCTCCGGATGATCTGGACGCGGGGCCTCGGCGCCGGCCAGACCGAGACCATCCCCATCGTGCACAACGGCGTCATGTATGTCGTCGCGCCCGGAGCCATTGTGGATGCCCTCGACGCCGCCACGGGCGATCTGCTGTGGGAGTACAAGCGAAAAGTCCCGTCGGGCGTGGCGAAGTCGGCCCGCACCAAGTCTCTCGCGATCTATCAGGACGTGGTTCTCTACACTGCGCCCGACAGCTACGTGGTCGGGCTGGACGCCCGCACGGGCGAAAAACGCTGGGAAACCAAAACGGATGCGCGGGGCCACACGTCCGGGCCGATCGTAGTAGACGGCAACGTGATCACGGGCGCGGCCTGCGCCGGGAAGCGCGAAAACTGTTACATCGCCGCGCACGATGCTCTGACCGGCAAGGAAGTGTGGCGCTTCTATACGACGCCGGCTCCGGGCGAGCCTGGCGATGAAAGCTGGCACGGCGCCGATCTGGAAAAGAGACTCGCTTCCACGTGGGGTCTTCCCGGCGCCTACGATCCTGTCCGCAAGCTGATCTACTGGGGAATCGCCAATCCCATGCCCGACCAGCGATACCTGCGGCATAACGGCGACCCCGACGGAACTTCCCGGACCGCGCCGGCGGATCTTTACAGCAACTCCACCGTCGCGCTCAACGCCGCCACGGGAAAGCTGGCCTGGTATTATCAGCACCTGCCCGGAGACGACTGGGATTCCGACTACACGCATGAGCGAACTCTGTTGCGCACGCATGTCAACCCCGATCCGAAATACGTGAAGTGGATCAATCCCGCGATCGCGAAAGGCGCGGAGCGCGACGTCGCCGTAACGGTAGGCGAAGCCGGCGGTATTTTCGAACTCGACCGCGCGACCGGCCAGTTCCTCTGGGCCACGCCGTTTCCCTATGACGATCCGAATTTCGTCATCTCGAATATCGATGTCAAGACGGGCAAGACCTCCATCAACTGGAACAACGTCTTCAAGAAGCCCGGCGAGCATCATGTGATCTGCTACTGGAACACACGAAGCTACTGGCCCACGGCTTACCATCCGGGCACGAACTCGCTTTACGTGCCTTACATCGGCAACTGCCGCGATCTCACAACGCCGGGACCGGAGGGCCGCGGCGGCTGGCATGTCGTCCCGCGCCCCGGCTCCGATCCGAATGCCCTGACCGGAATCGCGAAAATCAATCTTTCGACCGGCGAGATCCTGCGCTTCGACGTCGGGCGCATGCCCGCGACCGGAGCGATGCTCGCAACGGCCGGCGATCTGGTGTTTCACGGCGACATGAACCGCCGCTTCCGCGCCTTCGACGCCAATACAGGCAAAAAACTCTGGGAGGCGATTCTGGGCGGCAACGTTTCGGTGAGCACCATCAGCTACGGCGTGAAAGGGAAACAATATATCGCTGTAATGACCGGCAATAACCTCAAGGTTCCCGAGCTCATGGGCGAAGTGCCGGGAATCAAAATCGATCCGACATATAACGCGATATACGTTTTCGCTCTGCCTTGAGCAGAGCGGCTGAATCTTTGCCCCGGCTTGGGAAATCCATGCGGAGTACAGGGTAACGCCGGCGGCGCCGGCACCCTTCCGGAGTGGATAATCAGGAAATGAGCAGTGCGGCGGGGACTACGGGGATCAAAGTCGAGCATCAGCGGCAGGCGGCCGAAGGCACGGTATTCAGCATTCTGGCGGCCATCAGCTTCTCGCACATGCTCAACGACATGATCCAGTCGTTGCTGCCCGCCATCTATCCGATCCTCAAAACCAACTTCCATCTGGACTTCGCAAAGATCGGACTCATTACGCTCACGACGCAGTTGACGGCCTCGCTGCTGCAGCCGTTGATCGGTCTTTATACGGATCGCAAACCGAAGCCTTATTCGCTCCCGTTCGGAATGGGATTCACGCTGGTGGGGCTTGCCCTGTTGTCAATGGCCTCCAACTACGCCTTTATTCTGGTCGCCGCGGGATTGATCGGGATGGGGTCCGCGGTATTTCATCCCGAGTCCTCGCGCGTGGCGAGAATGGCATCGGGCGGGCAGCACGGGCTGGCGCAGTCGCTGTTTCAGGTCGGAGGTAATTTCGGATCGTCGCTCGGACCCCTGCTTGCGGCGTTTCTCGTCCTCCCGAGAGGACAGCACAGCATCGTGTGGTTTACGCTGGCCGCCCTGGTCGCGATCGCCCTTCTCACCAATGTGGGCGCCTGGTACAAGCGCCGCGAATCGTTCGGACACGCGGCGCGGGCCAAAAAGACCGGGCTGCATCCGGCGTTGTCTCCCAAACGAGTGGCCGTTTCGCTCGCGGTGCTGATCGCCCTGATGTTCTCCAAGTTTTTCTATCTCGCGAGCCTGAGCAGTTATTACACCTTCTACCTGATTACGCGCTTCCATATTTCGGCGGAGAGCGCCGATATCCATCTGTTTGTCTTCCTCGGGGCGGTGGCCGCCGGGACCATCATCGGCGGGCCGGTGGGCGATCGCATCGGCCGGAAATACGTGATCTGGTGTTCGATTCTCGGCGTGCTGCCTTTCACGCTGCTGCTGCCTCATGCCAACCTGCTCTGGACGGGCATTCTGAGTGTGATCATCGGATTGATTCTCGCTTCCGCTTTCTCGGCGATCATCGTTTACGCGCAGGAACTCGTACCCGGACGCGTGGGCATGATCTCGGGCCTCTTCTTCGGGCTTGCGTTCGGCATGGGCGGCGTGGGGGCGGCCTTCCTCGGCAAGCTGGCGGATCACAGCGGCATCTATTTCGTCTACGAGGTCTGCGCATTCCTGCCCGCGATCGGCCTCCTCACCGGCCTTCTCCCCAATCTCGACAGGCGCCAACGGGCATGAGAGTCCGGATTACAGCCAGCCGTCACTCGGCCTTCTACAGCCCTCTGCTCTGCACCATGGCGGGCGGCTTTCTGGAAAAGCACGGCCTCGAATATGCGTATGCGGTACTCGCGCCTGGCGAGACCGCGGCGGGAATGATCCGCGAGGGCAGGACGGATGTGATGCAGACCGCGCCCTCCACAAACTGGGCAAAGATGGATCAGGGTGAGACCGGCTTCCCTCTGAATTTCGCGCTGATCAATCAGCGGGATGGTTTCTCTCTTGTGGCGCGCGAGTCTTCCGGCGCGCCTTTCCACTGGCACGATCTCGAAGGCAGAACGCTGCTGGCCGACCATGGCTCGCAGCCGCTCACGATGTTGCGGTACGCAGTCCGCCACAATGGCGCCGATTGGGAAAAGATCCAGGTGGTCAATGCGGGTCCCGCGGCGGAGATGATCGCGGCGTTTCGTTCGGGAAGCGCGGACTTTGTCCATCTGCAGGCCCCGGCCCCGCAGCTTCTCGAACAGGCCGGCGTGGGGCGGACGGCCGTTTCGGTCGGCGCCTCTATGCCGGAGAACGCCTTCAGCAGCCTTTGCGCGTCGCGCGAGTTTATCGGCGGGCCGGCGTTTCCCCTGTTTGTGAAGGCCTTTTCGGAAGCGAAGGACTGGGTGCGGCGCGCGCCTGCCGAAGAGGTCGCGGCGAAAGAGGCCGCATACTTTCCTGATATCGATCCGGCCGTCCTGGCATCCGCGGTCGCCGGGTATCAGAGGATCGGGACCTGGAACGGCGGGGCAGGCATTCCACGCGATCTGTACGACCAGTCGCTGAACGTGTTCGAATCGGCCGGCCGAATCCGGCAGCGGCACCCTTACGGCGAGGTTTGTTTTCCGCTCGATTTCTGACGCCGGATCAGAAGCCCGGGCTCTCCGCGCGCCAAGGCGAGACGTTGGACCAGCTCTTCAGCGCATCCTCCGCCCATTGCGTGGATTTGTCCTTGTGGCAAACGTTGCAGGCGTTGGGAACTTTGAGCGCTTCGGTCTCCGCTGGAGTAACGAAGCGGAACGTATGGCTGCGAACGTTGACATCACCCATCTCCTGCTCGATTTTCGGCATGTGGCAGCTCACGCACTGGTCGCCTTCGGTGCCGGCGGCGTGATGCGTATGCGCTTCGATCGTCGGCGCGTGGGGGCCGTTGGGCGAGCGCGGCCCGTGGCATTCGAGGCACATCACATTGGCGGGTTTGAGCAGGTCGGCGTTATTGGCCGTGCCGTGCACGTCGTGGCAACTGTTGCAGGTCACGCCGTGGGTGTACATGGCGCTCTGCACGAAATCGTTCCCCTGCATCCGGTTCTTGTGCGCCGTTCCATCCGCAAAATGTGTAAACGATGTCTCGCCGAGCTTGTGGTCTTCCAGTTTCCAGAAATCCTTCAGATTCATTCCCACCTGAAAGCCGACCGGCCAGTCGTAATACTTTCCATTGATCGGGTTGTGGAGCGGCTGCCCCTGGGAGTGGCACTGGAGGCAGACGTTCACAGCCTGCACGGTATCGAGCCGGGCGGGGTTCACGATGTTCGTCTGCGAGGGCTTCGCCACATGCGTCGAACCCGGGCCATGGCACTTCTCGCAGCCGACGTTCCACTCCGTCACGGTTTTCGTCTGGATGTTGTAATTCACCGAGTGGCACCCGTCGCAGAGCGGTCCGGTTGGCCGCTGCATGTTATTGGCCGGGTAGTGTGGCACCCACCAGTCGGTGTTCGGACCGGCGATATAGGGGCGCCAGACCTGATGCGTGATATCCCACTGAGCGTCCAGCGGGTAGTAATCGTCGCCCTTTTTCGTGAAATAGCGCTGCTTCCATTTGCTGCCATAGACGAAGGCAATATCGTCCTTTGTGAATTTCACAAGCGGGTTCGGTTTGGAGAGGTCCGGAATGATCGCGTCCGGGTGTACCTTCGGGTCGCGCACGACATTGGCCATGCGGGTTCTGCTCCAGCGTTCATAGATCGCGGCATGGCACGATTTGCAGGCAGTCGAGCCAACATATTGCGCGGCCGGCGCCGTCTGGGCCGCGCAAATGGAAGCGAAGAGAAGGCAAAGCACCACCGGGAGGGTGCGCATCACAGGCTTATATTTTACCTGGCGGGAAGGAGGGGCCTGTTCTTACTGGCCGGTTCCCGCGGAGCGTTGCGCGCCCAGATTGGGATCGGCGGCACGGCGCCGGCGCCCGCTCGCGAGATACACGGCCGCGCGCACTTCGATCAGCGGATCGTCCGAAGGATCGATGCCGTCGACTCGCGGAATCGGATCGAAGATGATTCGCCTCGCATCCTGATCGTCGTCCGGAATACGGCGGGTCAGGACGAGGGTACCGAAGTCGGCATTGGGCCGGTCATCGGGCCAGTGCACGGTGGAATCGTCCACGGCGTCTCCGACGGCGGCAAGCTGGACGGCAATATGAAGCTTCACCGCGCCACTGGCGACTCTCGCGCCGAGCTCGTCCACCAGATAGTTGGGAGACTTTTCTGCGGCGGCGCTATCGCTCAGATAATCGGGGCCGCCATCCGGGCGGATGCGAAAACGGCCAAACCGGCTCCGTCCTTCCGCGTTCGTGAACTGAAAAGCGGTGACCGCGAAGAACGATTCTTTCGCGAAGCTGCTCGGAAATGGCTTCGGCGTCTGGACAAAAGCCAGCGCGGCCGGATGCGCGCCGAGAAAGGCTTCAATGGGGGAAGGATGAGGCGAGTCAGGGGTCGTCTTTTTCACGGCCTGAAGGAATGCGACAAACTCCTCTCCCGTACGGACCGGAAAGCCATCGACGGAGTGGCAGACGATATCCGTGTGAACGTGCTCCCCGAGGTGAAAACGCACCGCCATGCCGCGGGGGCTGGCATTCTCCTTATCGTTGTCGGCGACCGTGGGAAAACCGGCGAAATCGGAGAATCGCACGGTCACAGGTGTGGACTCCCGCAGAATATGGGGCGCACGCGTGAGGGCGGAGGCTCCGGGCGCAGGGGTGAAGACGCCGGAGAGGAAAACGCCCTTTGCGTGCGCGGGCCGGAAACCGGGATGCAGCCCGTTGAGATCATCGAAGGCCTGCAGGATGTCGCTGGTGAGGGGTGTGACAGGTTCGTTATTGTGTAATGCCATGGCGCGCTCCTTTGACGTTCAAAACGAGGAGCGCACGATGGCGGCAGATGCGAATTTAATGTTCCGAATACGGCAAGTACCGCGCAATGCGCCGGATTCGGTAGGACTGGATACATTAGAAGATTGACTGACTCATCGCTTATTTCCCCCATTCTGGCGGCGCTGGTGGCCATTGCGTCCGCCGGGGCGGGCGTGGCGCTGCTGGCGCAACACAGACATACCAGGGTGTTGATCCCGCTCAGCGGGGGTCTGCTGATCGGAGTGGCGGTGTTCGGGCTCATGCCGGAACTGGTTCTCGATATCGGCTGGGCGCGCGGACTGGCGCTTGCCGCGGTGGGGTACGGGCTTCTGAAGATTCTGGATCGCTTCGCTTTCCCGGTCTGCCCGAGCTGTGCTCACGACCACAGCCACGAGGGCTGTGCGGAGCCTCTGCACGGATTCGCCGGGCCCCTGCTCGCGGCGACGGCATTGCACGCATTCGTGGACGGCTGGGGGCTGCTCGCCGTTCAAATGGGATCGCATCTTCGCGGGGCGGTAACGGCCTTTGCCGTGGCCCTGTTCCTGCACAAGATTCCGGAGGGGCTGGCTCTCGGAACCATGCTGAGGGCGTCGCTGCACCGCGCTTCCGCGGTGCTGGCGGTGTGCGCCGCGGGCGAGTTCGCCACCGTTGCCGGCGGTGCAACCGGATTGTGGCTGACGCCCGCCGGCTGGGTCAATTACCCGCTCGCGATTGCCGGCGGTACGTTCCTTTTCCTCGGCGTGCATGCGGTCCATAGCGA
>CAZXCO010000062.1:0-3513 GCA_964639095.1 uncultured Solibacteraceae bacterium | reverse complement strand
GCTGTCAATGTCGCTGTCCGTCGGGTTGGGCTTCCGCGCCAGCAGAGCCGCGGCCGCCATCATCTGGCCCGCCTGGCAATAGCCGCACTGCGGGACGTCAATCTCGGTCCAGGCAACCTGCACGGGGTGGCTGCCATCGTGCGACAAGCCCTCGATCGTGGTGATCGCCTGATTCCCCACGGCCGAAACCGGTGTCTGGCATGCTTTCGCCGCCTTGCCGTTGAGATGCACAGTGCACGCGGCGCACTGGCCAATTCCGCAGCCGTACTTCGTGCCGTGGAGATTCATCAAGTCCCGAAGCACCCACAAAAGCGGCATGTCGGGTGGCGCGTCTACCGGAGTGGTCTGCCCGTTTACGTTCAGTTTGTAGGCCATAGAGTTTTACTCTCGATCACTAGAAAGCATATAGCATTTTGCCGCGCCCTGCAGGGGATCTTCAGCGGCTAACCTGCTGATTTTCTTGATAATTGTCGCTGTCCTCTTTGGACGACATACGGGCGCTGATTTGCGCCTTTCGCGCGGCCGGAGAGCCGCGCGTGCCCGCGGACCGCGCTTCCGCCCGGAAACCCGAGCGGTGCAATCACCGTTTTAAAATCGGACGGTTTTCCATTGTTTCGACAGCGGATTTCCGGTGCGACTCCGTTCAGATCCGGCTGGATGAAGGCTCTGGCGGCTCCGGGTCCGGCGCCGGATCGGGATCCGGCATGGGATGCGGCCTCGGCTCATCGGGCTCGTGAGGGCCTGTATCGACGAGCTGGATATCGCAATCGCAGCAATCGCTGCACGCGCCGCACTTCTCGCACAGGTGATTGGAGCAGGTGTCCTTCGTGCATTGAGCGCAAATGCGCGTCGATTGTTCTTCGCAGATATTGCAGACAAATGCCATAGTCGTTGTCATTGGGTCTTGCGGTTCGCACGTGCCGGTTCGGCGGGCTGGCGCGACAATGTCGCCCGGCAGCGCTGCGCCTCGCGGTCCACTACCGTGAACTGCTGTTCCTTCTCGTCGGCCATTTCCAGAAGATGCCGTTCGAATTTATCGATATCGCCGCTGGATTCCGCGGCGACCGACTCGATGAGATCGGCGAGAGCCGGGTTCTGATACTTGCGCACCCCGCCCATCAATGATTCGAGCAGTTGCTGATTGGTCTGGATGCGGAAGAGAGCCTTCATCGAGTCCGTGAGATGCCCAGGCTGCCGGGTGAGGGCTGACATGTCGCTCTGGATGGCGCGAAACTGGTCGACAATCGTCGTCCATTGCGCGACATAGGTATCCGGCGCGCCCTTCGCCATCCAGTCTTTCGGATGAAGCTGCTGAAGCATGGGTTCGATCTGTCCGGCGCGCTGCGAAATTCGCGTGCACACCGCCGCAAATTCCTCATCGGTCATGGGAGGCGTGGGAGCGGACGCCTGGGGAAACGCGGCGCAGGAAAAGACGAACATCGCGAATAAGAGGCGCATTTCCTTTTCAGGCTCGCACCGGAGCCGGGTAAGCGCAAGCGGGCGATCACAGAGGTAAAGTCCTTGCGGCCGGTCCGTTGTGCTGTGCCTGCCCACCTGTGCGTGTGGCGCACATTGAGGCGAAGAGGCAAGTCCGCTAGAATGAAGGATTCACTCGAAAGCGCGCAATCGTGCAAATGGGAAAGGTGAGGCCGGAACTGTGTGTCACTGCTCTGAAGCGGGCGGGAACCCGCGCGTGACACCACTTGAGCTGGTCCTCCTTTTGAAGTGATCCCTTGCGCAAGGTGGAAAGGAACCGGGTCTTCATGATTTCACTCAGGCCATTGCGCCTGACCAGTGTGTTCATTTGCCTGTGCGGTCTGTCGATCGTGATGCCGGCACGAGCCCAGGCCCCTCAGAATCCGCCCAACGGGCAACGCCCGCCGGCTGCCCCCCCGTCAACACCTCCGCAAGGCAATAACCCGTTCGAAAATGTTCCTCAGGCTGAGCCGGCGAAACCCCCGGCGGCTCCCGCCCCGCCCCAGTTCGAGGCGCCGAAACCCGCCGAGGGGGCGCAGACACAGCCCCCGGTCGCTTCCAATGTCATCGAAGGCATCGAATTCCGGGGGGCGCGCCGCGTTCCGCAGGACACGCTGCGGGCGATGATCTTCAGCAAGGTTGGCGACGTGTATAACGAAGATACGCTGCGCCGCGACTTCATGGCGCTGTGGAACACGAATCGCTTCGACGACATCAAGCTCGAGACGGAAAAGGGCGACCGCGGCGGCCTCATCGTTCGTTTCGTCGTGACCGAGCGGCCGGTCATTCGCGACATCAAATATGAAGGCGCGAAGTCCGTGACCACCTCCGATATTCTGGACCGGTTCAAGGAGCGCAAGGTCGGGCTGACCGTGGAGTCGATGTACGACCCCAACGTGATCAACCACGCCGCTGTCGTTTTGAAAGAGCTGGTGGCGGAGCACGGGCATCAGTTCGCCACCGTAACACCCGAATTGCGGCGCATCCCGCCCTCCTCGCTCGAAGTGGTCTTCAATGTTGTCGAGGGTCCGAAGATCAAGGTCGGCAAGATCACGATTCTGGGCAACGAGGCATTCAGCCGCCGTGACGTGGTTCGCGCGATGAAGAACCTGCGGCCGATCGGGATTCCGTATTCGATCCTTTTCGAAAATCTCTTCGCCAAGACCTTCGATGCCGACAAGCTGGAAGAGGATAAGGAGCGGGTCCGCGACGCCTACCAGAAGCAGGGCTATTTCACGGCCAAGGCGCTCGACGAGACGCTGAAGATCCGGGATGTTGGTGGTCCGCACGGCGGAATCCATATCCCGCTCTTCAAGGAAAACCGGCCGGGCAAAGTCGAGGATATTACCCTCCCGGTGGAAGAAGGAAAGCGCTACTATCTGGCGAAGATCGATTTCCAGGGCGTTAAGCTCTTCCGCTCGACCGAGTTTCTCGGTGGCCTTTTCCAGATGAAGCCGGGCGATGTTTTCTCGACCGAGAAACTCCGGAACGGTCTGAAGAACCTGACCAAGGTGTACAGCCAGTTTGGCTACATCGACTATGTGGCGGAGCCTCAGATCGACATCATTCCCAACACGGACAAGGTCAACCTCACCCTGAATGCCGACGAAGGCAAGCAATTCTTCGTCCGCCGGATCGACTTCACGGGCAACACGACGACGCGCGATAAAGTCATTCGCCGCGAGCTGCTGATCGATGAAGGCGACGTTTACAACTCCACGCTCTGGGACGCCAGCATTCTGCGTTTGAACCAGCTGGGATATTTCGAGACTCTGAAGGAGAACGAGTCCTACGAACTGAAGCGGAATCCCGGCACCAACACCGTGGACATCAACCTGAAGGTCAAGGAGCGCGGCAAGAACTCCATCAGTCTGAACGGTGGCGTCTCGGGTATCGCCGGTACGTTCGTCGGCCTGAACTACTCCACCAACAACTTCCTCGGTTTGGGTGAAACGCTCAGCCTGGGCGGTCAGGTTGGCACGCTGACGAACGATATCAACATCGGCTTCACCGAGCCTTATCTTTTCGACCGGCCGA
>CAZXCO010000061.1:0-5566 GCA_964639095.1 uncultured Solibacteraceae bacterium | reverse complement strand
CAGCGACGGAGGCGCGTCGGGGCTTGCCTATGATTCGCAGGGGCGTTTGTACATGTGCGAATCGGAAAGCCGGAAGGTGACGCGGCTCGACCCGAAGGGTAAGATCGAAACGCTCGCCGAAGGCTACCAGGGCCGGAAATTCAACGCGCCAAACGACATCGTCGTTCGCAGGGATGGCCACGTGTTTTTCACCGATCCGGCATTCGGGAGTGCGGATGACCGCCGCGAGCTCGATTTCCACGGCATCTGGCACATGACCCCGAAGGGCGATCCTGAGCCTGTGGCGAAATGGCGGACGCGGCCCAATGGCATCACGCTTTCGGGCGACGGGAAACTCCTGTTTGTCAGCGATTCCGATCGCCACGCCGTCGTCGCATTCGACGTCGATCATGCGGGCCAGCTTTCCGGGCAGCGCGATGCAATTCGGGACATCTCCGGCGTGCCGGGCGGCATCCGCACCGACGGAGAGGGCCGCTTTTACGTGGCCGCGCGGGGCGTAGCTGTCTATTCTCCCGAGGGCAAACTGCAGCGCACTCTCCTCGAAAGCGAGAACGCCTCGAACTGCGCGTTCGGCGACAGCGATCTCGCAACGCTTTTCATCACGGCGCGGGGTGGTCTCTACAAGGTGAAGCCCGGGGCGAAGGGAGCGTTGCAGTATTAGCCGCCGCTATCCGGAACGTCCGATTCTCGGGGTTGGCGCGCTGATCGTCGACGACGGCCGGATTCTGCTCGTCGAGCGGGGGCACGAGCCGCTGAAAGACTGGTGGTCGCTGCCGGGCGGCGTCGTGGAAAAGGGCGAGCTTCTGGAATCGGCGCTGCGACGCGAAGTGCGCGAAGAAACCGGGCTCGAAGTCGAAGTCATCTGCCTCGTGGAGGTCTTCGAGCGCATCATCCGCGACGCCGCCGGAGCCCCCGAATACCACTATGTCCTGATGGATTATCTTTGCCGCCCGACCGGAGGCACGCTGTGCGCCGCCGATGACGCGAGCCGGGTCGCATGGGTCACTGAGGCAGGTGTCCGCGATCTGAAGATCACCGAAGGCACGCCCGCCGTCATCGAGAAGGCATTCCGGCGCATACGCGAAAATAGTTGAGTGGAAACAGGCTTCCGGGAACAGAACGGCGACGACTCGATCGCGCGGCCCCCTTCTTTCGACAATTCGCTGGAAGCTCTGGAATGGGAGCAGGTCCGGGGGCTTGCTGGCCGCTTTATCGGCAGTCCGCTCGGGGCCGTCCGGCTGGCGGAGGTCGCACCATCGGCGAACCGGGCCGAAATCGAACCTGCGCTGGCTGAAGCCGGCGAAGCCATCCGGTATCTTCGGGCGGCGTCGGCCCCGCAGCCGGCCGGACACGGCGCCGCGATCCGCATCCGGTTCGAGGGACTGCCCGATGTCACCGTCTTCATCCAGAAACTGCGCATCGAAGGCGCCGCGCTCGAACCGCGCGAAATCTTTGACCTGATCGCATTCCTCGATCGCGCGGCCGACGCGGCGTCGTTTCTGACCGCGGCTGCCGAACGCTTCCCCCTGCTCGCGAATCGCGCCCGCGGGATCGGCGACTTCCGGCCGCTGCTGCATGAGGTCGAAGGCAAAATTCAGGCGGACGGAACCGTGCTCGACAACGCGAGTCCGCACCTGCACCGCGTGCGCAAGGATATCGAGAAACAGAAAAAAAGCATTCAGGAATCGCTCGAACGATTCCTCCGCGCCAACCGCAACGACGGCGTGTTGCAGGAGGAGTACATCACGATCCGGAACGACCGTTTCGTGGTCCCCGTGATTTCCGGACAGCGCCGCAGGCTGCCAGGCGTCATCCACGGCGCGAGTTCGACCGGACAGACGCTGTTTCTCGAGCCGCTCGAAACCATCGACCTCAACAACGAGCTCGTCCGGCTGCAGGAAGAGGAGTCGCGGGAGGTTTTCCGGATTCTGCGTGAGTTGACGGCGCGGCTTCGCGCTTACGCCGACCCGATCCGCGAGGCAGCGTCGATCATCGGAGAGCTCGATCTGGTCTTTGCAAAAGCCCGCTTCGCCATCGAGTTCGACTGCGCGATTCCCTCCTTCGGCAGCCGGCTGCATCTCGAGAACGCACGGCACCCGCTGTTGATTGACGTGCTGCGAAAAGCAAAGCGCCGCGTCGTTCCCTTCACGCTGACTCTGGACCACAGCGGCCGGACGCTGCTGATCAGCGGACCCAACACCGGGGGCAAGACAGTCACGCTGAAGACAGTCGGGCTGATCGCGCTGATGGCGCAGGCCGGGCTGCCCGTGCCCTGCTCGGCAGCCGAGCTGCCGGTTTTCGAACAGGTGCTGGCCGACATCGGCGACAACCAGTCGATCGAGCAGAACCTCAGCACCTTTTCGGCTCATGTCTCCCGCCTGCGGGAGATGGCGCTTGACGCCACGCCCGATTCGCTTGTGCTGCTCGACGAGATCGGTTCGGCGACGGATCCGGAGGAAGGCGGGGCGCTGGGTGTGGCGCTGGTCGACCATTTTCGCGCCGCCGGCGCATTTACGCTCGCCTCCACGCACCTGACCGCGCTCAAGATTTACGGCGCGAATACTAAAACCGTGCTGAATGCCTCGATGGGCTTCGACGAACAGACGCTGGAGCCCACCTACGAGCTGCAGGTCGGGCTGCCGGGAAAATCGGCCGGCCTCGATATCGCTGCGCGCCTCGGGATGCCGGAGGACATCATGAAGCGCGCCCGCGCATCGCTGAGTACGCAGGAGGTCGAGCTTTCCACTCTGCTTGCCAGCCTGCACCGGCGGATGGAGGAGACGCGCCGCCTGCAGACCGCGCTGGAACAGGAACGGGCAGCGCTGGTGGCCCGGCAGAAGCAGATCGAGCAGGATTCCGCGCGCCGGGAAGAAGCGAAGCTGCGGGAACTGGAAAGCCGCTTCGAGGACATGCAGCGGCGCTGGCAGGAGCGCGGTGACGAGATTGTGACGCGCCTCTCCGAAGCGGCGGAGCGGCGCAAGGCCGTGGACGAGGCGAGCCGTCAGACCGCGCGGGCAAAACGCGAAATGCGCGAGGACTGGGAGAAGATCGTGCCGGTCGCGGGCGGGCCGGCCGCCATGCGCACTCTGAAGATTGAGGAAGGAACCCGCGTCCGGTTGAAGGGCATCCGTGAGCCCGCGCGTGTACGCAGAGTGCTGGGCGAGGGGCGGTTCGAAGTCGAAGCGGGATTCATGAAAATGCGCGTCAGCGCAGAGGACGTCGAGGAGGTCCTTCCGGAAATCGCGGGCGTCCCTTCCTCCACGTCGAAGCTGCCCAAGAATGTTCGCTTTCAGGCGGGGCCGGCGTTGAGCCCCTCGGTACAGGAGATCAATGTCATCGGGGAACGCGAAGCAGAGGCCGTCGAGCGCGTCGAGCGCTTCCTCGATGCCGCGGTTATGGCCACGGCGGCGCGCGTCCGCATCGTGCACGGGCATGGCATGGGAATTCTCAAACGGGCCATCCACGAACTTCTGAAAGAGAGCCCTCACGTGGAGAAGTTCTACCCCGCTTCGCCGTCGGAAGGCGGCGCGGGGGCGACCATTGCGGAACTGAAAGAATAGCCCCCGCCGGACAGGATGCTACATTCGAGTTTATGTCTGGGGGGCGAACTCGATGAAACGTGCTGTTGTGTCCGGAGGGGCCGGATTCGTTGGATCGCATATGTGCGATCGCCTTCTCTCGGAGGGCATTGCAGTCCTGGTTCTCGACAATCTGCTCACCGGAAGAGAGCGGAACATCGAGCATCTGCGCGCGCACCCGCAGTTCGAGTTCCGGCGGCAGGACGTAACACAGCCTTTCGAGATCGAAGGCAGCGTGGACTTCGTGCTTCATATGGCCTCTCCAGCCAGCCCGAAGGATTACATGATGTTTCCGATCGAAACCCTGGATGTGGGCTCGATTGGAACCCGGCGCATGCTGGAGCTCGCGCAGAAAAAGGACGCGAAGTTCCTGTTAACCTCCACTTCGGAAACCTATGGCGACCCCTCTGTGCATCCGCAAGTGGAGACTTACTGGGGGAATGTGAATCCGGTCGGCCCGCGCTCCTGCTACGACGAAAGTAAGCGTTTTGCGGAAGCGCTGACCATGGCGTGGCACAACAAGCACGGTCTGAAGACCAGCATTGCGCGCATTTTCAATACCTACGGCCCTCGCATGAAGCTGAACGACGGGCGTGTCGTCCCCGCCTTCGTCGATCAGGCGCTCCGGGATGAGCCAATCACGATCTTCGGCGACGGCACGCAGACCCGGAGCTTCTGCTACGTAAGCGATCTGGTCGATGGACTTTACCGCCTTCTGCTCTCGAACGAGGTCCTTCCGGTTAACCTCGGGAACCCGCAGGAGATGACCATCAGCGATTTCGCAAACGCCATCCAGAAGCTCACCGGCACGCGCGGCGGCGTGACTTACTGCGATCTGCCGCAGGACGACCCGAAGCAGCGGCAGCCCGACATCACGAAGGCCCGGAAGATTCTCGGCTGGTGCCCTGTCGTGACGCTGGACGAGGGTATGAGCCTGACGGTCGATTACTTCCGGTCGCTGCAATAAGGCGGCGGACAGGCAAGACGACAGGCGCGCGCCGCGGCGGGAGTCCAATCCCGGAGCGGCGCGCACTCGAAAAAGCGCGGGATTTTCGGCTACTCTTTGGCTGTCTTCAGCTTTTCGCGCTGCTCGCGGAGCACGGCCTTCCGGCTGAGTTTGATCTTGTTCCCGTCGAGGCCGAGGACCTTGACCAGAATCTGGTCGCCTTCCTTCAGCTCGTCGCGAACTTCCTTGACCCGATTTTCGGCGATCTCGCTGATGTGCAGCAGGCCGTCCGTACCCGGGAAGATCTCCACGAATGCGCCGAAGTCGACAATCCGCACGACCTTGCCGAGATAAGTCTTTCCAACCTCGGCGGTGGCGGTGAGGTCACCGATAATCTGCAGGGCTTTCTTCGCGGCATCTGAGTCGTTGGAGGCAACGTGGACGGTTCCATCGTCTTCCACGTCGATCTTGACCCCGGTCTGTTCGATAATGCCGCGAATGACTTTACCGCCCGGTCCGATGACGTCGCGGATTTTGTCCTGCGGAATCTTTACGGTGTAGATCCGGGGCGCATAAGGCGACATGTCCGTACGGGACTGGTCGAGCACCTCGTTCATTTTGTCGAGAATGAACAATCGCCCGCGGCGCGCCTGCTCCAGCGCTTCCTTCATCAGCGCGGTGGTGACGTTGGCAACTTTGATGTCCATCTGGAGGGCAGTGATGCCTTCCCTCGTTCCGGCCACTTTGAAATCCATGTCGCCGTAGTGATCTTCGGCGCCCGCGATATCGGTCAGGATCGCGTAGTTATCGCCCTCTTTCACCAAGCCCATGGCAACGCCGCCGACAGGCGCCGAAATCGGCACGCCGGCATCCATCAGCGCCAGGCTGGCGCCGCAGATGGTCGCCATGGAACTCGACCCATTCGATTCGAGAATGTCGCTCACCACGCGGAGCGTATAGGGGAACTTCGCTTCATCGGGAATCACGGCCGCAACGGCGCGTTCGGCAAGAGCTCCATGACCGATTTCCCGACGCCCGGGAC
>CAZXCO010000060.1:0-1987 GCA_964639095.1 uncultured Solibacteraceae bacterium | reverse complement strand
CAATCAGCCGAAGCAGCTTGCAAAGGTCCTCGAGAAGCTCGAAAACATCCGCAAGGAATTCGGCAAGAAGGTCTCACTGGCTGACCTGATCGTGCTGGGAGGCGGCGCCGCAATCGAGAAGGCCGCCAGGGATGCGGGCGTCGAGGTGACAATACCCTTCACACCCGGACGCATGGACGCCTCGCAGGAGCAAACTGACGTCCCCTCTTTCGCTCCTCTGGAGCCGCGGGCTGATGGCTTCCGCAACTACATCAGCGGCAGGACCCAATTCATGCGGCCGGAGGAGGCACTGGTGGACCGCGCACAACTGCTGAGGCTGACCGGCCCGGAAATGACGGTGCTGGTCGGCGGACTTCGCGTGCTCGGTGCGAATACGGGCGGTTCCAGCCACGGTGTCTTCACCGGGACACCCGGAGTTTTGACGAACGACTTCTTCGTCAACCTGCTGGATATGCGTACCCAATGGCATCCGGCCGAGGGTAAAGATGGTGTCTACGAGGGGCGCGACCGGAAGACGAACGCGCTCAAGTGGACCGGAACACGCGTCGACCTGATCTTCGGTTCGCACTCGCAACTGCGTGCCTTCGCGGAGGTCTATGCCTCCGCGGGATCGAAAAAGAAGTTCGTCAAAGACTTTGTGGCCGCATGGAACAAGGTCATGAACCTCGACCGCTACGACCTCGCCCCCTCTGGCGAGAAAACCAAAGCTACCGTTGTGTAGCTGGTTCCTGTTGTCTGGATCGGCAAACGTGAACGTCTGCAGGGCGCGGGTGCGAGCCGCCGCGCGCCCTGCCTCCAGGACAGTGCCCGGCGCGATTCGCATCCGGGTCCTGAGCGGGCGTGTGGCTCCGCTGGCCGCGCAGGGTAACGCCCGCTGCGCAGACGCGGGTTGTGAAGAAGACGCAGCAGAAGCCCAGTGGCGGGAGCACGCACTGGTCCCGCCGCAGGACGGCGGCCATGGGTCTGAGCCTGTAGCGGTTGTTTCCCCTTGACAATCGAGGAGTCTCTGTCCTATGCTGTCCTCGACGATCGAGGAAAAGACTTAAGCTGGTTGTGCGCTACCCATGTCCGAACAGCTTGACCTCATACAAGGCACTCTTGATCTGCTTATTCTCAAAGCAGTTTCTCTTGGGCCGCTCCACGGTTACGGTGTGCTGCTGCGTATTCAGCAGATCTCGGGCCATCGGCTTGAGATATTGCAAGGCTCCCTCTATCCCGCCTTATATCGCCTGGAGCACAACGGCCTGATCGCGAGTGAGTGGGGCGAATCCGAAAACAAACGCCGCGCGCGGTTCTATCATTTGACGGCTGCGGGACGGCGTCAGCTCAGGCAAGAAATTACCAAATGGAACCGAACCGCTGAGATGATGGCCGGAATCATCAATGCGACGCCAGAGGAACTGTGAGACTCCTCGCTCGTCTCCGCTCCCTGTTCCATTCGGTTACGAAACGAAATCACCTGGAAGCCGGGATTCAGGAGGAGCTTCGATTTCATCTCGAGCAACGCATTGCGGACCTGATCCGCGATGGTGTCCGGCCCCATGAGGCGAGGCGCCGGGCGCACGTGGAACTGGGCACGATTGCCGTCCTGCAGGAGGAGTGCCGCGACGCCCTTGGTCTGCGCCTGCTCGATGAGTTGCGAAGCGACTTGCGCTATGCGCTGCGCGGACTGAGGCGCAATCCCGCATACAGCTTCGCGGCGATCGCCATACTTGCAGTCGGCATCGGACTCAATACCAGTGTTTTTACTCTGACAAACGGCGCGCTGTTCAAAGGATTCCGGCTCGTTCGTGACAACGACCGGATCCTCTACATCCACAGCCAGAGAAATGGCCAATATTCCGGGGTTTCTTATCCGGACTACGAGGACTGGCGGGCGCAGACAAAATCTCTCGTGGGACTTGGTGCGATTGCCGATCTGAAGATCGTCATCAACGACGACCGTGGCGTTCCCGAACGATACACCGCCACCCGGATCACAACAAAT
>CAZXCO010000059.1:0-2296 GCA_964639095.1 uncultured Solibacteraceae bacterium | reverse complement strand
CGGGCTGTGAATGTGAGCGGCGTCGCCTGCGACGAACATCCGGTGGACACGCATTTTGGAGACCTGACGGTGATGAATGCGGAAATAGCTGCTCCAGTGCAGACCCAGCGCCTCAAAGCCGTCCGGCGCGCGCTCGGCGATGATCTTCCGGACCAGGTCGAGCGACGGGGCGTCCTGTTCGGCATGCGCGACGGTCGCAACCAGGCGCCGGCGCGTCGCGCTCATGGGGAAAATCGCGAGTGGACCGAGGTCGCTCGGGCAGAGGTGCAGTTGGTCGGCGGGGAGAACCTCGTTGGTTTCGATGTCGGCCAGCATGAATGAGTCGTCGTACTCGGCGCCCTCGAACGGCAGATCGAGGAGGTGCCTGACAGCGCTGTGCGCGCCGTCACAGCCGACCACGACGCCAGCGTTGACCTCCGAGCGCTGGCCGTTTCGTTCGAGTGTCGCCGTCACGAAGTCAGAATGCTGGACAGCGGAGACGAATGGGGTATTGTATTCGACCGATCCGCCTTTGCGCCGAAGCTCTTCCACGAGCAGCCGCTCGGTGACGTCCTGAGGGACCATGGCGACGAAGGGATAGGGGCTCTCCTCAGGAGCGAAGCGCATATGGGCAATGGCGCGCCCGCGGGTGGCGACCGAAACCGATGTCACCCTGTTGGCTCTTTCCAGAAACGGGCCGGCGACGCCTGCCATGTCGAAGATTTCGAGCGTCCGCGGCATAACAGCCAGCGCTTTGGAATGTTCCGACTGGCCGGAACGTTCTTCGACGATCCGCGACCTGAGCCCGCGGCGGGCGCATTCATTCGCAAGGAATAGTCCGACGGGGCCGGCGCCGACGATCAGGACATCGAGTGGAACGGAAGGAGTGGGCATAATCCAATCCTCGCGCAGAACTTGACGGCGGCTGATGGGGGAAAACGATCGGCATGGCGTCGCCTCTCCGCAATTTCCGATAACGCATATTATGTAAAATTATTGATTTGGATCCGAAACTGCTGCACTCCCAAGAGAACCAGGAGCGTCACGATCAGGACAATGAGAGCAATTCGGATCCCCCATCGCACAAGCCGGCCTCGGGGATCCCGGGGGGCTCTCCCGGCACGGTTCCATGCGCGGTTTGGCAGCGCCGCGTCCAGGATGGTGGACAGCAGACTCATCGAGTCCCGATCATGCGCAGCGATTGCCCGGACCTTGTCACCGGAACGAAGGCTCCCTCGCTGTATCGCCACAGAACGGCGCCGGGCGCCAGGCGCGCCATCGCGAGATCTTTTCGCAATACGTAGTGAGCCGACGGCACCGCATACATCCGGTCCAGCCCGGGGATGAACCATTGGGCTTCCTGTTCGCTCAGCAGGAGCCGGTCCGGATGCGCCAGGTAGAACTTCCCTTCTCGCTCCACGCTCGCCGTCATTTCTGTCCAGAGGTTCCGCGTCTTCTGAATGCCCGGAGCCAGCACCACGAGCGCGACGATCGCGAGCACACCCTGAGCCCTCCGCGGCAGCCAGCGGACCGCGAAGTACGTTCCGCAGCCGACCAGAATCGTATGCAGCAGGAAGACGATTCTGTACCAGGGATCGGGTCTTCGAATGCCGCCGTAAAGCGGCCAGGAGACCGGCCAGATCACCGCCAGCGAAACCACCGAGAGCGCAGCAAAGACCAGGAACGGCGCGGCGCCGCTTTTCTGCCGGACTGAGGCCCAGACGCCGATGGCCAGCACCAGGCCGAAGAGACAGTAACCGCCGTAATTCGAAGAGATCGTGTATGGAAGTTTGGAAAGAAACTTCGCGTACTGCCAGGGGTCGAGCCACGGCGTGCCTGCGTAGTGATGAAGCGTCAGGCCGAGCATCCAGGATCGATACAGAACATATCCGAGGGTCAGGGCCGCCGTGAGCACTCCGAGCATACGGTCACGATGACACCACGCAGAAAGCAGCAGGAGTCCGGGGATGACCGGCGCGTAGATCTCTTTGCAGAGGATCGCGGCTGCGGTGGCGAGCAGAATGGCAAGCAGCGCTCCCCGGCTGAGACGTCCCCCGGCATCGCGCAACCGCTCCGCGAGGTAGAGCGAAAGAACTCCGAAAAGCAGGCCTTCCAGATAGTGCCGCGTGGCCAGAAACTGCACCACCACTGCTGTCGCCGGCAGCAAGGACCAGCACACGCTTCCCGCCAGCGCGGCGACCCGATCGCCGTGCAGTAATCGCGCCAGGAAAAGATACAGCATGAACAGGGTAAGCAGGAAGCTGCCGGTTTGATGGCTGTAAGCAAACCACGGCGAGTAACCGGCGAGCCGCACATC
>CAZXCO010000058.1:0-5541 GCA_964639095.1 uncultured Solibacteraceae bacterium | reverse complement strand
TTCGCCGACCTTCTCGTTCTTATGACCGGTCTCGAAAGCCGCTTCGGCCGTCTTCGCTTTTTCCTGGGCGCCTGACATTTATTTGCTCCCCGTTTTGGCGGCGTTCAGCTCGCGCTCGCGCAGATAGGTCAGAAGGCGCGCGCGGTCCCTGCGCATCTCGCGCAGCTTGCGCAGCCCGTCGGTCTGGCCCATCGACATCTGAAACCGGAAGCGGAAACTCTGCTCGTCCATTTCCCGCAGCCGGTTCTGCATCTCGGCGGGATCGAGGGCTTTCAGTTTGTCTTTCTTCATCTGCAGTTACTCCGCCGTCTCGCGCTGAATGAACTTGGTTTTGAGCGGGATCTTATGGGCCGCGAGACGCATGGCCTGCTGCGCGATGTCCGCGCCCACGCCTTCCATCTCAAAGAGAATCTTGCCCGGGCGGATCACGGCGACCCATTCCTCCGGCGCACCCTTACCCTTACCCATACGGGTTTCAGCCGGCTTTTTGGTGATCGGCTTGTCCGGGAACAGACGGATCCACACTTTGCCGCCGCGCTTGATGAACCGCGTCATGGCGATACGGGCGGCTTCGATCTGCCGCGAGGTGATCCAGCCGCAGTCCATCGCCTTCAGCGCGTATTCGCCGAACGCGATCGACGACCCGCGCCAGGCTTTGCCCTTCATGCGACCGCGCTGGACCTTGCGGTATTTGACCTTCTTGGGCATCAACATAGTTCAGTTATTCCTTGCTCTCCGGCTCTGTCTTTTCCGGAGCCGCGGAAGGCGCCGCTTCCGAAGCGGGAGCCGTCTCCGAATGCGCTTCCGGCTTTTGTTCTTTCCACGCGGGCTGCGAAGGTGGCATCAGCGGCGGCATGATCGGCCCGCCAGTGCGCACCGGGCGCGACTCAGTCGGCGCGGCCTGCACCGGGGTGGCCGGCTCGCCGATCGCATGTTCGCCCGCAGGCCGTGGCGCCCGCTCTCCCTCGCGGCGCGGCGGGCGGCGTTCACGGCCGCCGGGCCCGCGCTCGTTCCGTCGCGGCTCCCCGTCCGGCGAGAAGGTCCGCTTTCCGCCTTCCAGAATCTCGCCTTTATACAACCACGCTTTCACTCCGATCACGCCATAGGTCGTGTGCGCTTCCGTCGTGCCGTAGTCGATATCAGCCCGCAGAGTGTGCAGCGGAAGCTGCCCCTGCAGATACCATTCGCTGCGTGCGATTTCGGCTCCGTTCAGCCGTCCCGACACGCGAACCTTGATCCCTTTGCAGCCGAAGCGCAGCGCGGAATCGACCGCCTTCCGCATCGCCCGCCGGAACGCCACGCGCTTTTCCAGCTGGAGCGCGATGGATTCCGACACGAGTTGCGCGTCCAGCTCCGGCTTGTGGACTTCCTGAATGTCGATGAAGACTTCGCGCCGCGTCTTCTTCGCCAGCGCGCTCTTCAGCTTCTCGATCTCGGCGCCCTTGCGGCCAATGATGATGCCCGGCCGCGAAGTCCGGATCGTCACCCGCAGCTTGTTGCCCGGACGGTCCACTTCGATCGACCTCACGCCCGCCGACTTGAGCTGCTTGCGGAGACCTTCCTTCAATTCGAGATCTTCCTGCAGCAGACCGGCATACCCCTGCTTCGAGAACCAACGCGAGCGCCACGGCTTGTTGAAGCCCAGCCGGAACCCGTAAGGATGAACTTTCTGACCCATTCTCTATCTCTCTTCCGTCGCTCGGCGCTGAGCCCTGGCCGCGCTCATGCTTTCTCCGCCACCTTCACGACAATGTGCGAGGTGCGCTTCTGCACCCGGTAAGCCCGGCCCATCGGAGCCGGCCGGACCCGCTTCTGCCGCGGCCCTTCGTTCACATAGGCCTGCGACACGTAGAGCCGGTCCACATCGACGTCTTCGTTCTGGTTCTGCGCATTGGCGATGGCGGAGTGGAGCACCTTCTCGACCGCCGGCGCGATCCGCTTGTTCACCGAACGCAGCGTGATGATCGCGTCGTTGGCTTTGCGCCCGCGTATCAGGTCCACCACGAGACGCGCCTTCTGCGCCGATACCCGGATATATCTCGCTTCTGCTTTGACTTCCATCTCTTAAGACCTCGCCGACTTCTCGGTCGCCGCCTTCGCCTGGTGCCCCTTGAACGTGCGCGTCGGCGAGAACTCGCCCATCTTGTGCCCTACCATGTTCTCGGTTATATAAACCGGAATGAACTTGCGTCCGTTGTGCACGGCGATCGTGTGCCCCACAAATTCGGGCAGAATCGTCGACCGGCGCGACCAGGTCCGGATGACCTTCTTTTCGTTGGCCGCATTCAGCTTGTCGATCCTCTCTTCGAGGTGGCCGTCGGTGAACGGCCCTTTCTTTACGGAGCGTCCCATTGCCTAAAAATTCCTCTGGAACATGATCACTTCTTGCCCCTTCGATTCACGATGAATTTGTCTGTGCGCTTGTTGTTGCGCGTCTTGAAACCACGCGTCGGCTGGCCCCAGGGAGTCACAGGATGCCGGCCACCCGAGGTTTTGCCCTCGCCGCCGCCGTGCGGGTGATCGACCGGATTCATCGAAACGCCGCGGTTGTGCGGGCTCTTGCCCAGCCAGCGCTTGCGCCCCGCCTTACCGAGCGACACATTCTCATGATCGCTGTTGCCGACCGTCCCGATCGTCGCCATACAATCGGTCGAAACGCGGCGGACTTCAGCGGACGGAAGCTTCAAAAGCGCCACCCCGCCTTCGCGCGAAATCAACTGCGCCTGCGTGCCCGCCGAGCGCGCCATCTGCGCTCCCTTGCCGGGTCGCAGCTCGATGTTGTGGACCACTGTGCCGGCCGGGATATTCTTGAGCGGAAGAGCGTTGCCGACCAGAATGTCGGCTTCCGGACCCGAGGAGACCGTGGCCCCGACCGCGAGACCTTCGGGCGCGATGATATACCGCTTCTCGCCGTCCGCGTAGTGCAGCAGCGCGATGCGCGCCGACCGGTTCGGATCGTATTCGATCGACGCCACTTTCGCTGGTATGCCGAATTTGTCGCGCTTGAAGTCAATGACCCGGTAAGCCTGCTTGTGCCCGCCGCCGATGAACCGCGACGTGACGCGGCCCCGGTTGTTGCGACCGCCCGACTTGGCGCGCGGCTCGACGAGCGACTTCTCCGGCTTCTCCCGCGTGATGCCCTCGCGCGATACCACCGTCATGTACCGCCGGCTCGGAGTCGTGGGTTGATATTTCTTGATCGCCATCGTTTGTTCCTGTCGTTTCCCCGGCCCCGCCTACATCTCCGTGAATTCGGGGACCTTCTGACCGGCCTCGATCTTCACGTACGCCTTCTTCCAGTCCGAGCGGTAACCGACGAACCGGCCCCGGCGCCGCAGCTTGCCTTCGAAATTCGCTGTCCGCACCTCTTCCACCCGCACGTTGAACAGTTTCTCGACCGCCTGCTTCACCATGATCTTGTTGGCGCCCCGCGACACCTGAAAGCAGAGCGTGCGTTCGGATTCCTTCTTCGTGATCCCCTTTTCGGTCACGAGCGGCCGTACGAGAGTTTCCTGAATCGTCATTATTCCTGGCCCTCTTTCAATCCGCCCTTCGGCGCCGACTTCGAGAGAGACTCGCTCAGCTTCGCCGCCGCCGCCTGCGTCAGCAGCACGCGCGTGGCGTCGAGAAGCAGATACGGATGCACCTCGTGGCTGCGCACGACGCGCACGCCATCGATATTGCGCGCGCTCAACTCGAGATTGCGGTTTTCCGCGGTTTCGACCAGCAGCACCTTGCGGGTCGCCTCGAGCTTGCTCAGAGTCTGCGCGAAACTCTTCGTTTTGTGGTCCGCCAGCTGGAAGCCGGAAACCACCTTCAGTTCGCCATCGCGCAGTTTGGCCGAGAGCGCCGAGCGCAGCGCGCCCAGTTGCATCTTGCGTGGCAGCTTGTAGCTGTAGTCCCGCGGCACAGGGCCGTGAACCGTACCGCCGTGGCGCCAGAGCGGGCTTCGCACCGAGCCCATACGGGCGCGGCCGGTTCCCTTCTGCTTCCAGAGCTTCTTGCCGGAACCCGCGACTTCATGCCGCGTCTTGACTTTGTGCGTGCCGGCCCGTTTGTCCGCCAGATAATGGCGGACCGCCTCGTAAAGCAGGTTCTCATTCACCTCGGCGCCGAAAACCGCGTCCGAGAGCTCGACCTCGCCGACCTTCGCGTTGTTCAGATCGATGACATCCACGGTAGGCATGGCTATCTCTTCGCCCTCCGCACCACGACATAACCGCCGTTGGGCCCAGGGACGGCGCCTTTCACCACCAGCACGTTGTCCTCTTCATCCACCTGAACGATTTCGAGAGTCCGGACCGTCACCTGCTCGTCGCCCATATGCCCGCCCATGCGCATTCCAGGCAGAACGCGGGACGGATAGCTGGACGCGCCGATCGAGCCGGGCGCCCGGTGATGCATATCGCCGTGCGTCTCTTCGCCGCCGCCGAAGTGATGCCGCCGCACGACGCCAGCAAAGCCCCGCCCCTTCGAAACGCCGATCACATCCACCTTTTCTTTCGGCTTGAAGTCGCTGACCAGAACCTTGTCGCCCTGCTTCAGATCGCCTTCACCGCCCGGTTGTCCGGGCCGCAGCCGGAATTCGCGCAGGAACTTCGCGCCTTCCGCGCCCGCTTTCCTGAGATGACCGGTCGCCGGCTTGTTGATCCGCTTCGGCTTCACGAACTCGTTGAGGCCCAACTGGACCGCATCGTATCCGTCGGTCGCCGGCGTCTTCCGCTGCACCACGAAACAGGGGCCCGCTTTCAGAAGAGTTACGGGAACCACCTGCCCGTCCGGCCGGAACAACTGCGTCATGCCAATCTTTTTTCCCAGTATTCCTGGACTCATAATCTTTAATCCCAACGCGGCTGGTAGCCGCATCTACCCTGCGCAGCTTCCCGCCGCGCTCACCACGCGGCTTCCGCCGCATGTCCATACGCGGCTGTCGCCGCGCGCCGTGCCTAACTCTTGCCGAACGCCTTGATCTCGACGTCCACGCCTGCCGGCAGATCGAGCTTCATCAGCGCGTCGACCGTCTGCTGCGTCGGCTCGAGAATATCGAGCAGCCGTTTGTGCGTCCGGATCTCGAACTGCTCCCGCGACTTCTTGTCCACATGCGGCGACCGCAGCACCGTCGTCCGTGAGGTCGACGTCGGCAGCGGAATGGGGCCCGCGACGGTGGCCCCTGTCCGCTTTGCCGTATCCACGATTTCCGATGTCGATTGATCCAGCACACGGTGATCGTATGCCTTCAACCGAATCCGAATTCGATCCTTGAGCGCCATCAGTTAATCCAGAATCTCGCTGACGGTTCCGGCACCGACGGTCCGGCCGCCTTCGCGGATGGCGAACCGCAGTCCCTTGTCCATGGCCACCGGCGTGATCAGTTCCACCACCAGTTGCACGTTGTCGCCGGGCATCACCATTTCCGTCCCTTCCGGCAGCTCCGCCACTCCCGTCACGTCCGTCGTCCGGAAGTAGAACTGCGGCCGGTACCCCTTGAAGAACGGCGTGTGCCGCCCGCCCTCTTCCTTCGACAGCACGTACACTTCGCCC